>SLCY01000088.1 GCA_007125585.1 Bacteroidales bacterium | reverse complement strand
TTGCCATAACAGCTGCCAGTCTTTTTCAACGAAAAATTAGCCTGAAAAAAGATTATATGAATATTCCGAAAGGTTTATCACTTTTTTACCAAAGCCTGGCAACAACCATAGCCGTGATTGCTCCCGCTGTTTTAATCGAGCGATTATCTGTTGATTGGGGTCCGGGGTTTGTTTCGGCATTAATATGGCTTGTATTAGCCGTTTCACTCGGCGCTTATTATCTGATGTGGGTTTTAATAGACTGCACTGATGCCACCAAAGTCGCTTCTCTGTTTTATCTTGGTCCGCCGGTTACAATGCTCATGGCATGGGTAGCCTTTGGCGATAAAGTACAGATAACAGATTTAATGGGACTGGCTCTTGTGTTTGTGGGTGTTTTTATGACATACCTGAGATATCCTGCATCATCAAAACGTATGAAGAAGTGAGATTCTAATTTTTACCATATACCAACATTAAAAATATCATTCTAAGTACTTTGCATCCAAAGTAAAGAAAAGAGGCAATAAAAAGCATTAAAACCAAATATCAATCTTCTAAGATACCATCATAACCCTAAGTGGATACTTCTTCCTTATTTGATCTGGTAGATTTACAAGTTGTTAGGTACTATTATGGATATACCGGACTATGCTGACCCCCTAAATCCGGGGCAAAACAGCTTAAAAAACACCATGTCATTCCGGCAGAAGTTGACCCTTTGCGAAAAGAAAGGGATAGATTCCGGTAAATATAGCGCTTAAAGGGTAGTGTTACACTTATTGTACCTACCCATAATTTCACTATTTTTGCACCAGGCGTTCTATAGCCCCGCAACCATGTTTTTCAGACCACAAATGTTTTTTGCTGTTTTGGCTGGCTTGCTGTTTTTGGTTTCCTGCGACTGGGGGACGGGACAACGGGATGCGGATACGTTGCATATTATCCATGCGGGGAGCCTTACCATGCCGGTGAAGGAACTTGTGGCTGCTTTTACCGATGAAAATCCCGGGGTGCGGGTGTTGACCGAGGCGTGGGGGAGCAAGGCGGGGGCGCGTCGGGTGGCCGATCTGCAGACCAACGCCGATGTGTTTTTGTCGGCCGACTACATGGTGATCGAAAACATGCTCATTCCCGAACATGCCGGCTGGTACATCCCTTTCGCCACCAATGAACTTTCGATTGTCTTCACCGGCCAATCGCGCTATGCAGGGGAGATCCATGCCGGCAACTGGATGGATGTCCTGCTGCGCAGCGATGTGGCCTTCGGACGGAGCAATCCCGATATGGACCCCTGCGGGGTGCGCACTGTGTTCGCGGTGAAGCTGGCCGAAAAAAAATATGGGCGCAACGGGTTTGCACAGGAGCTGCTCAGCAAAGACACCGAACATGTCCGGCCCAAGGAAACCGACCTGATCGCCCTGCTTGAGGCCGGGCACCTGGACTATATCTTTCTCTACAAGAGCGTCGCGGTGCAACACGGACTGAAGTACCTGGAGCTGCCCGACAGCCTCAACCTGGGCAATTTCGCGCTGAATGACTGGTACAACTTGGTATCGACCGAAACCCTTGGCACCAGGCCGGACGAAACGATCACCGAACGCGGTGAAGCGATGGTGTACGGACTGACCATCCCGCATAAAAGCCAGAATCCGGAGCTGGCCAAACGGTTTGTTGCATTTGTCCTGCATCCGGATAAAGGGCAGAAGATCCTTCAACGCCTGGGCCAGGACCCGGTAAAACACTTCGACAACCCGTACGATACTGTCATTCCTGATTTCGTGTAGTCAATCGTCACAGTCCGGGAGCCGCTTACGTGCGAGGGCCATATACCGGGACCCTGTCCGGGCGTTTGATCGTTTATCTTTTTGTTGCTTTCAGATTGTCAATATGTTCTGCTAACTTGCTTCAAGCAACACTTTCATATCCTCGTCCACGCTGCTGATGCCGCTGATGCCAAATTTCTCCACCAGCACGTTCGCTACGTTTGGCGACAGGAATGCGGGCAGGGTGGGGCCGAGGTGGATGTTTTTCACCCCAAGGTAAAGCAGCGCCAACAGCACGATGACCGCCTTTTGTTCGTACCATGCAATGTTATAGGCAATGGGCAGCTCGTTGATGTCGTTCAGTTCGAACACCTCCTTGAGTTTCATGGCAATCACCGCCAACGAATAGCTGTCGTTGCACTGTCCGGCATCCAGTACACGCGGTATGCCGCCGATATCGCCAAGGGGCAGTTTGTTGTACCTGTACTTGGCGCATCCTGCCGTGAGGATCACCGTATCCTTGGGCAATGCACTGGCAAATTCGGTGTAGTATTCGCGGCTCTTCATGCGTCCGTCGCATCCCGCCATGACAAAAAACTTGCGGATGGCGCCCGATTTTACCGCGTCAACTACCTTGTCGGCCAGCTGGATCACCTGGTTGTGTGCAAAACCGCCTACGATTTCGCCCTGCTCAAGCTCCTCAGGCGGATCGCACCGTTTGGCGTGTTCTATGATCCGGGAAAAGTCCTTGCGGCTGCCCTCGGGCCGCTCAGGGATGTGCGCGGCCCCTGCAAGTCCCGATGATCCGGTGGTATAAATGCGGTCGGTGTAATTGGCACTTTTCAGCGGCGGGACGATGCAGTTTGTGGTGAACAGAATGGGGCCGTTGAACGATGCAAACTCCTCACGCTGTTTCCACCAGGAGTTTCCGTAGTTCCCCACGAAATGGCCGTACTTTTTGAACGCGGGGTAGTAGTGGGCGGGAAGCATCTCGCTGTGGGTGTAGACATCCACGCCTGTGTCTTTGGTCTGCTCCAGCAAATCTTCCATGTCGCGCAGGTCGTGGCCGCTGATCAGGATCGCTGGATTGTTGCGTACGCCTATGTTTACTTTGGTGACCTCCGGGTTTCCATAGGCGCTGGTGTTGGCCTTATCCAGCAGGGCCATTACCTCCACGCCGTTTTTCCCGCATTCGAGCACCATGCCGGTCAGCTCGTCGGCCCCCAGACTATCGTCGAGCGTGGCTGCCAGCCCTTTTTGCATGAACGCGTTGACCTCGTCGCTACTGTGGCCCAGATTGCCGGCATGTTCTGCATACGCCGCCATCCCCTTAATGCCATAAGTCAACAATTCGCGCAGCGACCGGATGTCCTTGTTTTCAGTCATCTGAAGGACCCCCACCTGTTGTGCGCGCCGTTCATATTCGCCCGGCGTATAGGCCGTCCACCGGGCCGCCTCGGGAAGTCCTTCCTTGTTTACTTCGATCCCCGCTTCCTCCATCTTGTTTTCCAACTCGATGCGCAATGCAAATCCATCGCGGATCTTGTCAATGAACCGTTCCTTGTCGAAGTTTGCATTGGTAACGGTCATAAAGAGGCCCTCCTGGATGAAGCGGTCCACGCGCTTGTCTGTGATCCCGCGGTTCCGTGCGATGTTTGCGTACACCGCCATTCCCTTGAGGAAATAGATCATTACATCCTGGATGCCCGCTACTTCGGGTTCCTTGCCGCATACGCCCTTTACGGTGCATCCTGTTCCTTTTGCGGATTCCTGGCATTGAAAGCAAAACATACTCATACGATGTGTCTTTTTTGGTGAATAATCGTTTTGTTTCTACCGTTTTTCCGTGTGCATCATGACAATGTAATAAACAGGAAAAACAGTACTGCAATGCGCAAATATACACATTTTTATTAACACACCTGACATGTGCTTCATTGTTTTTTTAAATTACGAAAAAAGAAATGCCGGGAATCGATCAAAAAGAATACAAGGACCTTCGAAAATACGGGCATCAGGGAAGCCTACCCGGGCCTCACCGACGAATAAAGAAAGGCGATCTCTTCTTCCCACTTGTTCTCATCAGGCGTTTCCAGGATCATGGGTATATTGTCAAAACGGGGGTCATTCATAAGCCGTACAAATACCTCATTACCAAGGGTTCCAATACCGATCAGGTCATGGCGGTCCACACGCGAACCATGCGCCTTCTT
Source organism: Bacteroidales bacterium (assembly GCA_007125585.1). Lineage (GTDB taxonomy): Bacteria > Bacteroidota > Bacteroidia > Bacteroidales > UBA7960 > PUPG01. Next base: position 4,934 of record SLCY01000088.1, on the reverse strand, counting down.
TGAATCATTGAGATGCATCCCTCTCAGAAAGCTGAACCCAATGATCCTGTCAAAGGTCTCGAAAGTGTTTTCAAAGCCCTCGGCTGACTTTATCTCATAACCGGCTGAATAAGCATGTGCTGTATCTATGCACACACCCACCCTTTCCTTGTCTTCAACATGGTCGATGATATACTTTATCTGTTCAAAAGCATAACCCAGGTTGGTCCCCTGGCCGGCAGTATTTTCAATAACAGCTGTCACCCCGCTGGTTTTATCAAGGCAGATGTTTACCGATTCGGCTATGGTTTTCAGGCATGTTTCCTCATCGGTCTGATTGAGATGGCTGCCCGGATGGAAGTTGAGACGGTCGAGGCCAAGCTGCTCACACCGCTGCATCTCATCAAGGAAGGCGTCCCTTGACTTTTGCAGGGCTTCCTTGACGGGATGACCCAAATTGATCAGGTAGCTGTCGTGCGGCAACACCTGGAAGGCTTTGTAGCCATATTTCTCACAGTTCTCTTTAAAAGCCTGGATGTTCTTTTCCTCAAAAGGTTTCGCCACCCAACGTTTCTGGTTCTTTGTGAAAAGCCCGAAAGCCCTGGCGCCTATCTTGTGGGCATTCAACGGAGCGTTTTCCACACCGCCCGAAGCGCTTACATGTGCACCAACATACTTCATAACAATATTTTTTTATTAATGACCGGTGAAAGATCAGCATTCTGTCGCGGATGCGCTTATTCTATGGAGACAACAACGACAGCGATATGTCCATGGCGCAACAGTTAACCGATGGTAGCCTTTAACTGGTCCTTCAACCTTTGTTCGTAATCCACGATATAACGTTCATAAGAGTCGTTCATCAGCTGCGAGCTTATTATAAAATCGGCGGAAGAACGACTGCAGGCCATTGGGATATTGTAAACAATGGCGATTCTCAAAAGGGCTTTCACGTCAACATCGTGCGGCTGAGCCTGCAATGGGTCCCAGAAAAAAATCAATAAATCCAGGCGGCTCTCTGCGATGGCGGTACCCAACTGGAGGTCCCCGCCAACAGGTCCGCTCAGAAAGCAATGAACAGGCAGTCCGAGTTTCCCGGATATCAATCCGCCGGTCGTGCCGGTACCATACAACTCATGTTGCATTAGAATATCCTTATTGAAAAAGGCCCAGTCAAGCAAGTCTTTCTTACGATAATCGTGGGCCACCAGCCCGATTCTCTTTTTTCGTTGCATGGTAAGCGTATATGACGCAATACTTGGATCTAATTTTTTTCCCATAGCTTGTTTCAAATTAAGATCAATGATTGAATCCAGATCAGCCATCAGAAAACTTATTCCGAAGTCCACGAAGCTGTAATGACCCTTAAGGGTTCATAGAAACCCCACAACATCCTGCGCAAAGATAATGTTTGCGGTGAAATCTGCAATTCATGCCATCGTGGCCCATAACAAAGCCATTAAATGACACCGCCCCCCGCAAACTGAACTGAAATATCCATTGTGCAAACTGACCGGGAGACAGCGGCATTAGAAATTGATTTTGAATAACCCGGCAATTATATTTACTTTTAACCCATCCATTAAGCCAAATTGAATGAATTCAAAATTAATCCTTATTATCATGAAAACATTTTTTATTGTATCTTTTCTTGCTTTCTTATGCGCCAGCGGATCATGCATCGGCACGGCAACAGCGGATGATCACGGCCGGCCTGAAAACAATAACGAGGAGCTTTGGACGCCCCGGTACATGGTAGAGAACTTTAAGAGGGTAGGGGGTACGGAAATTTCACCTGACGGGCAGTGGGTCGCTTTTACCGTTTCTGAAGCCAGGACAGATGGGGAAAGAAGTGATTACCTGACCCACATCCATCTTGTCAAGTCTGACGGCACACGCCAGTTTCAGCTTACCCGCGGCGAGGTGTCGGCTTCAAACCCAAAATGGTCGCCCGATGGCAAATACCTGAGTTTCACATCAGGTCGCGGGGGAGATGGCAATCAGATCTGGATGATAGACCCCGCAGGCGGCGAAGCATGGCAGGTTACTGAGGCGGAAGGCAGTGTGGGCCAGTATCGATGGTCAAACAGCGGGGACCATATTGCATTTACCATGGTTGACCCACCATCTGAAGAACAGAAACGCAGGCAGCGCGAACGGGAGGATGTCAATGTGGTGGATGCGGATTTGAATTATTCGCATCTGTATGTGTTTGAAACAGACCCCGCCAGTCATAAAACAGTTGATATTCAAAGGCTCACAGAGGGGGAGTTTCATATTGGACGTTTTGACTGGTCGCCGGACGATAAAACCATCGCCTTTGACCACCAACCCCGTCCCGGCACCGAATACTGGCCATATACCAGCATTTCGACAGTGCCCGCCGATAGTAGTGCTGTTGAAAAACTGATCGATCTTGGCGGAAGTGATGCCAGCCCCATATACTCCCCCGACGGCAAATCCCTTGCATTCACTACCGACATGGGCGACCCCAGGTGGCCCGGATATCTGGTCATCAAAGTCCTGAACCTTGAAGATGGATCGATGATGCGCCTGGGCGTGACCCACGACGATGAACCCAGGAACATTCAATGGTCACCTGCAGGGGATGAGATATTTTTTGTTGAGCTGCATAAGACATCCATTGATCTTTTTGCTATGCCGGTGACGGGCGAAGATGCGCAATACCGCCAGATCACCAGGGGTCCGGGCCGTTTTGGCGGCTTTTCACTCTCCGCCGACGCCTCAATGCTCGCAGCCATCCACCAGGACTTTGACAAAGCCCCGGATGTTATCGTTTCTGAAGTGGAAAACTTTAACCCGTCAAGGCTTACCGATATCAACGCAGGGTATGAGTTAACAGACATTGCGAGGGCAAAGGTCATGGAATACGTGTCGCAGGATGGCACCATCATCGAAGCCCCGCTGATCTATCCTTTGAATTATGAGGAAGGGAAGCAATACCCTGTTCTGCTGCATGTACACGGAGGACCCACCGGTGTCTTCGGGGAATCTTACGTTGCCTCACCATCTGTGTATCCGTTGCAAAAATTTGCCGCCGAAGGCTATTTTATCCTCCAGCCCAATTTTCGCGGCTCGGGTGGTTACGGAAAAGATTTCAGGTTTGCCAATTTGTCTGACTGGGGATATGGCGATTTGGACGACATGAAGGCCGGACTTGACCAGCTCATTGAAGAGGGCAAGGTGGACGCCGAACGCCAGGCGATCATGGGATGGTCATATGGTGGTTATATGTCATCTTTTGCCATTACCCGGACCGATCGCTTCAAGGCCTCCATGGTGGGTGCCGGCGTCACCAACCTGATCAGCATGACCGGGACCTCTGACATCCCAAGTTTTCTTCCCGATTACTTCGAAAGTGAATATTGGGAGAACTATGAGCGCCATCAACGCCATTCTGCCATCTTCAATGTGGAAAACATCAGTACGCCCACTCTGATCCTGCACCCCGAAGAGGATATCCGCGTACCGCCAAGCCAGGGATTTGAGCTGTATGTAGCACTTAAACGCCTGGGCGTAGAAACAAAAATGGTTACTTATCCCAGGCAGCCACATGGTATCCGCGAACCAAAATTCACCATCGATGCTGCGCAACGACAACTCGACTGGCTGAAAAAATACCTTGGTGAACACTGAGAAAACCGATCCGAGAGATCCATGCAGCCTGGTAATATCACACCATAAGGCTTACTGGTTTTGAAAGCATGTTTTTCAGGCCAGAAACCCTTGTCGATAAGCTACTCATGTTGCAATCAATGGCGGCAGCTCCGGGTACTTCACTGCCCGTAAAGCCTCAGGAGTATTTCTTTCTTTCCTGGAATAGTTAAGCATCCGCGATACGGTATGTGCCTGCATATGACCTTGATCCATGGGACAGATCAGGCCGGCAACATCTTCCTTCGACGATCGCGGGTCTGTCCAGCCCCGCAATGCTTCAGGGGGGATGATCAACGGCATGCGCCTTTTCCGGTTGTGAATCTCTGCCATCAATGGATTCGCCGGTGTGGTGATGATGCTGAAGGTGCTCATCACCTCCCCGGTGTCTTTGTCTGTCCATTGGTCAACAATACACCCCAATGAGAACAAATCATCATTTTTGGGATAAATGAAATAAGGATATTTTTTGTTGTTGAACTCCCGCCACTCAAAAAAGCCACTGACACCCAGCAGACATCGCCCGGTGCGAATGCTTTTACGGAATGAGGGTTTATCAAAGACTGTTTCTCCGACCGCATTCAGTGTGCCGCTCCTGCGTTTTTCGGCAACCTCCCTGTTTTTTGTCCAATGAGGGATCAAGCCCCAGCCGGATACTTGTATCCCCTCATGGGTTACCAACGGCAGCTGGGGGTGGCTGAATCCGCTGACAAAATAGTATGCCGGCAACTCCCTCGCAAGCAAACCCGATGCCAATTGATCCTGCCAGCGAAAAGGCAACAATTCCTGATACCGCTCAGCTAACTTGTTGATCTTGGTTTCAAGGAATGCAATGGAATAGCACATAGGTCAAATATACATGAATTTTTTTCATGTGAAATTACACACAGACACATGAAAAAAAATCATGTGAAAGCGAAGCGGTTCCTCCTGTACACCAGCATTTTGTATATTGTTTTTTACAAAATGGTGGTGGTTTTTTACAGGAGAAATATACACGACAATTTTCAATTGACACACAGACAGATGAAAAACGTCTTAAGGTCTTTCACCCGGTCGTTACTTGTTTATTAATGTTTATCATTTGTCAGAAGGTCAGAGAGGTTTAAGGGTTTAAGGGTTTAAGGGTTTAAGGGTTTAAAAGCCAAAAGCTTCGCTCCATCGTTCCATCGTTTTTCCGCCTTCGGCGGCGGTGTACTTTTTCTTTGGCTCCCATCCAAAGAAAAAGCTACCAAAAAGAAAGATCACCGCTTCTGATGCATCTGCTAAAATCTACGGCC
>SLCY01000081.1 GCA_007125585.1 Bacteroidales bacterium | reverse complement strand
GATCCATCAAAGGCGGGTTTATTCTCCCACGGGCCCGGTCTTTTACGTGTTTGCGGATGCTGTACTGGATGATCCATCAAAGGCGGCTTTATCCCCCCACAGGCCCGGTCTTTTACGTGTTTGCGGATGCTGTACTGGATGATCCATCAAAGGCGGATTTATCCCCCCACAGGCCCGGTCAATTACATGTTTGCAGATGCCCACACTGTTGAAACTGCTTTTCGCTCCATCGTTCCATCGTTCTTCCGTCAACACACAAGATGATGGTGGTTTTTACCGGAGAATGGCAAGTATTTTTTAACCACAAACATAAATTGATCAAAACTGCGTTAAACAGTAATAAGGATTGCAGCGTGCAGGCGCTTCCCTGGCATAGCAAATGGTGATTTTATATTACTTTTGCTGTCATGGCCTGATTTTTCATAAGCATTTGCGAAATGAGCATTTGGGGTTTTGTTTTCAGCAAGCATTTTTTGCGTCAGCTTGTCATTGCCGCCGCCCTGGGGGTAGCGATCATATGGGGCGCATTGAAACTGCTGGATATCTATACATTGCACGGGCACGGTATCAGCGTGCCTGACCTGGAGGGTTATACCAGGGAAGAGGCTGGTAAAGTGTTGGCTGCCAATGATCTTCGTTATGTGGTCAACGATTCGATCTTTGACGACAACCGTCCGGAGGGCAGCATCGCCTGGCAAGATCCGGCTCCCGGCACAGAGGTGAAGCGCAACAGAACCATTTATCTGACGACGGTAGCGATATTGCCGGAGATGGTTCCCATGCCGGACCTGACAGACCTGTCGCGCCGCCACGCCATAACCATCCTTGAAACACACGGGCTTGCCGTCGGGCAGCTGAAATATCAGCCTGACATCGCCCGGGATGCCGTTCTGAAGCAAAAATACAATGAAGGTTTTATTGAGCCGGGCACACCTGTTGAAAAGGGGACCGCGATCGACCTGGTCCTCGGAGAAGGGCTGGGGGAAAATGTCACCATCGTGCCATTGGTGATCGGCATGGCACGCGAAGAAGCCATACGTGCCCTGAACAGGGCCGCACTTAACCTGGGGGAAGAAGTGTTCATGGACGACACCGAAGAAAACCTCAAGGTATACCTGCAGCAGCCCGACCCCCTTGACGAAGTCCAGTACCTCCAGGCAGGCAGTTCTGTAGACCTTTTTTTCCGCTCAACCGACGTGTTTGACTTTGAAGAATACCTTGAACAATTGCTTTCCGTTCCCATGCCAAAACTCATTGGACTGACGCCTGAAGAGGTCGAAAAGGTGCTTGAAGAATCGGAACTAGAGCCGGGTGTGGAAGCTTATGAGGAAGGGGCCAGTCGCGATAATGCAAGGGTTTACCGGCAAGAGCCTGAATACCAGGAAGGCATGATCATCCTCAAAGGGCATTCGATCGATGTATGGTATGAGCCGGCTGAAGAAACAGAAAATGAAGACCTTTAATCAATTAACCCGCATGAAGATCAGAGCCCTCTTCCTACTTTTTTTTGTTATGGTCGTCACCAGGCTTCACGCCCAAGAAGTATTGCTGCCGCTGCAATACAATCCCGAAAAATCGGAAGAGACATTGAGCATGCACCGGGCTGCGGTCAAAAACCTTACATCACCGCTAACATTGCCGTTCTGGGATGATTTTTCGTACAAGGGGCCCTATCCGGACAATGCCAGATGGGCCGACAACTACGTATTTATCAACAGTGGTTCAGCCGTACATCCAAAAACCTACCATGTGGCCACCTTTGACATCCTCGACGACGAAGGCAGAATCTATGAACATGCCGCACCAGACAATCAGCCTTTTCCGGCCGATCACCTGACGTCCCACCCCATAGACCTCGGTGAATTAAGTCCGGCCGACTCGGTGGTGCTGAGCTTTTATTACCAGCCCCAGGGAAGGGGAGGCGATCCCTCCACCCGCGACTCCCTGCTGGTGCAATTCTATCTCCCGGCTGACGGTGACAGAAATGACAATGAACAAGAAGGTGATGATGAAGCGTTTCGCTGGCAAAGCGTTTGGGGTGTGCCAGGAGAATCGTTGAAAAACTTCTCCCAGGACACTTTTCCCTATTTCAAACGAGGGGTGATCCCCATCACCGACGACATTTACTTCAGGGAGGATTTCCGTTTCCGTTTTCGCAACCATGCCTCTTTCGCACCGGAACAGACAATACCCAACTATTCCGCAACGGCAAACATCTGGAATATCGACTATGTATACCTTGACCGTGACCGCAGTGTGCATGACACTGCCTATTACGATGTTGCATTTGCAGCACCGGCCCAATCCCTGCTCCAAGAATACACCGCAATGCCATGGTCACATTATATTGCCGACCCGTTGTCGGTGCTGCGCGAAAGCTTTGATGTGCGCATCACCAACCTGGATGTAAGTTCTTATAACTACACCTACAGGTACATCATTCAGGATGAAGGGGGCAACATCCTCAGGACTTATTCGGGAGGCTCATGGGTGATCGCACCTTTTTCGGAAGAGGGGTACCAGGAATACCAGCCACATGCCAATCCCGTGGTTCTGGCAAACCCGCTGCCTGCCGCTCCAGCCACCAGCCGCCACTTCCGCATTGTACATTCATTGCGTGAAGGGGCCACCGGAGATGCCTTCCCCGAGAACGACACCATCGTGTATGACCAGGTGTTCTCAAACTATTTCTCCCACGATGACGGGAGCCCTGAAATGGTCCACCTTACCAAAGGATACAATCCGGGGCGCGCCATGAAATTTATAGCAAACCATCCCGACACCGTTGAAGCCGTTCAACTGTATTTCATGGAAACCATCAACAACCAGGATCAGCAACAGGCGTTTGAACTGAAAATCTGGGACAGCCTTGATCCCGAAGAGATCTTGTACCGGTCGACCGAACCTTTGTTTTCTCCTGAAAACGGCAGGAGCGGATTTGTCACCCTCGAACTGGATGATCATGTGCTGGTTGAAGACACCTTTTATGTAGGGATCATCCAACCCGGCAATGTGCCATTGCATAACTCCCTGGTGATCGGTTACGACCTGGACAACGATGCCAGCCACCGCCTTTTTAACAACTTTGGCGACGGAGAAGGTTGGCAATCATCGATCGAATCGGGGGCATTGATGATTCGTCCCGTCATGAAACGCGACGACATCACCGGCCTGTCACCACTACCGGAAGAAGCGATTGCCCTGACGGTTTATCCCAACCCCGCAGGCGGTCAGGAACTGAATATCCGCCTGGATGAAACCTTCCGGCATATTGATCAGATACAAATCCGGGTCTATGACACCGCGGGCAGGCTTTTGCACACCGGTGCGTTCACGCCCGCCCTGAACATTTCAGGCCTCAACAACGGCATGTACCTGTTGCAGGTCATGGACACCCGTACGGGCAGAACACATACCACCCGGTTTATTATCTCCCGGTAAGCGTGGTCCGAACCCGGAAAACAAACGAAAGCCTTTGAAGCTACCACACCAGCATGTGCATCAAACCATAAAAAATCAAACGCCCTTGCAAAAAATCAGGGGGCCGCAACCTTTAATGAACGGCAAAAAGTAGAAAATGATCATGGCACAGGATGACACCAGACCGGCGGAAGGCAGTCAGGATCATGTCAATGAGGAGCAGGACCTTTATGAGCACCATCATTTTGTGGTGGACAGGGGACAAGGTCTTTTGCGCATTGACAAATATGTTGTTGCAAAAATTGAGGGGATCAGCCGCAACAAGATACAGAACACGGCCAGGGCCGGCAATATCCTTGTGAATGGTGAAGCCGTAAAACCCAACTACAAGGTGAAGCCGGGCGACCATATCAGCATCGTGATGGCCCACCCCCCGCGCGAGGTTGAACTTCTTCCGGAAAACATCCCGTTGGATGTTGCTTACGAAGACGACCATATCATCATCATCAACAAAGCGGCCGGGATGGTCGTACACCCCGGCTATGGCAATTACACGGGCACCCTGGTTAACGCGTTGGTATATCATTTTGACAATCTCCCCCGTCAAAACGACGAAGACATCAAGCCGGGCCTGGTGCATCGTATCGACAAGGACACGTCGGGACTTTTGCTGGTGGCCAAAACCGAGTTTGTGCAAACACGCCTGGCCAAAGCATTCTTTGACAGGAAGGTAGACAGGATCTATCATGCACTGGTATGGGGCGACTTTCAGGAGGATGAGGGCACCATTGCCGGCCATATCGGGCGCAGCCTGAAAAACAGAAAGGTCATGGACGTTTTCCCGGATGGGTCCTATGGGAAACCGGCGGTGACACATTATAAGGTGTTGGAACGCTTCGGCTATGTCAGTCTCGTGGAATGCAAGCTGGAAACCGGCCGAACCCACCAGATACGTGCACATTTCCGGCACATCGGCAAGCCCCTGTTCAATGACGCCACTTATGGCGGTGATCAGATACTGAAAGGGACCACCTACTCAAAATACAAGCAGTTCGTGAAAAACTGCTTCAAGATCTTGCCACGGCATGCATTGCACGCAAAAACCCTGGGCTTTGAGCATCCAGTGTCAGGCAAAAAAATGTTTTTTGAAGCACCGCTGGCTGAGGACATGCAACAGGTAACCGAAAAATGGAGGTCCTATGCCGTCCATAAAAAGCATGAGTGAAGAGGTGCCTTATGGCACATCGCGGCCTGTAAGGATTACGCTGCCGCTATTTTTTGGTTAACCCGTATTTTTCAATTTTTGCATTGAGGGTTGGCCTGGCAATCCCCAGCAGGCCTGAAGCCTCCTGCTTGCTCCATTGAACATAATCAAGCACGGCGGCGATGTGCTCTTTTTCCATTTCCGCAAGACTTTTTGGAGGCTTTTCAAACCCGGTGCTTTCAGGCACCCCTTTTTCGACAGTCTCAATATGGATGTTCTTTTTTTCCAGTATCTCGCCGTGCGAAAGGACCATGGCCTGCATCAACACATTTTTCAACTCCTGCACGTTGCCCGGCCAGTCGTAAGACTTCAGCATTTGAAAAACGCCCTCTTCGAGCTGTGTGACATTCTTGTTGAGCACGGGGTTCAACTCCTGCATCAGGTGTTTCACCAGGTCAGGGATATCATCTTTGCGCTGGCGCAAAGGCGGGATATGCAGTGAGATAATCTTCATTTTGAAAAAAAGTTCTTTCATGAAGAGCCCATCCATCACCAGCTGGTTAATATCCTGTGAAGTAATGGATATAAGCCGGGGCATGGAAGCGGTCCTGCTGTCACCTGTTTTACGGTTCAGAATATCCAGCAGCCTGATTTGCATTGCAGGGGGCAGGCCACCGACACCATCCAAAATAATGGAGGCCCTGCCGTATTCAGGAGAAGCCGTTTCTTCATCACTTACCCAAAAAGCATTCAATAGCTGGTCATCAGTCAAAGTATTGCAATTCAATATCGTCAGGGGGCCGGGCTGCGCACTGCCTGACTGATGGATCAATCTGGCCAGCCGTTCTTTGCCGGTCCCGGTTTCACCGGTAATCAACACGCCCACATTGCTTTGAGAGATGCGGCCAATATTTTTAAATATTTCCCGCATAAGCGATGATTTGCCAACCATGAGGTTAGAATCCCTTGTCTCTTCCCTGCTCACCATCCCCTCCGTTTTATGCCGCACTGCCTCCACGGTATTTAACCCGTTCTTTACAGCATCCAACAACTCCTTGGGCTTGACCGGCTTCTCAATGAAATCAAAAGCCCCGGTCTGCATCGATTGAATCGTCAGGGTGGCATCGCCGTGCGCAGTCAATATGATAACCGGCATCGCGGGATATATCTCTTTGATGTGATTCAACACATCGATGCCACTCATACCCGGCATCTGAAAGTCAGCGATCACCAGATCCGGTTTAATGCTTTTAACGACCCTGAGGCCTTCCTGCCCCTCTTTGGCGAGGCTTACATGGTAACCTCTTTTACGGAGGATTCCCGATATCAGGTTGCGGATAACAGGATCATCATCAATCAGCAATATTTTTTGTACGGTCATTGGAAAAGTTTTTACTGGTTACAGCCTGCTGTGGTCCAAACTGGCTTTCATGCGCAATGATTGGACGCAGGCCCTGCGGACAATAAAAAAACTCAACCAAAGGTAAAAAATATTTACATCTTTTTGCCTGCAGATGAAATATTTTTTCAGGGCAACAGCAGGTCATGTTTAGAAACGCAGGTTAATACCGGCCATAAAATGCCTCCCGGCTTGCGGAAAATATCCATCATCAATGGCCGTCAAACCCTGATCGCCCACCACTCCCTTATAGACCCATGCATTGGTTTCATATTTTACATTAAAAACATTGCTTACCATAACCACAAATTCCATTTCCCTGAAATATTCTGGCTGCAGCGCATAGGCCAGCCGGAGATGGTTCACAAAATAGGCATCGAGCATACGGTCACGGCTCATTGTATTGTCAATATACTGGTCACCAACATATTTGCTCTCTAAAAACAGGTGAAGATTTTCCAAAGGGGTGATACGGAAGTTGCTTGATCCGGTCACTGAAGGTGAAAAGGCAATGTCGGTGTTCTCATAGGTCCTGATATCCGTGCCCGTCCAGTTCCATTCATTGTCATATTTATCAGAATGTTCCACAAACTCCGGGATCTTGTTCCTGCTCAGGGTTAGGTTGCCAGACCAGCGCAGCGCCTCATGGAATATGTACCGGCCTTCCAGTTCAACGCCCAGGCGGTGGCTTTCCCCGATATTTTTTCTGGTAAACCCACCAACATCATTGATTTCACCGGTAAGGATCAACTGATCTTTGTAATCCATCAGGTACGCATTGACCCCGATGGTGGCACGCTGTATTTGATACTTGTAGCCTGCCTCAATGTTTCTGAGGGTTTCATGCCTGGGCCGGCTCTCAGGCGACGATTCGGTAAAATCCCTTCTTACCGGTTCGCGGTTTCCAATGCCGGCAAACAGGTAAACAGAATGAAATGGGTTCAGCTCGTACGACACCCCGGCTTTGGGGTTAAAGAAGTGGAAGTGTACTTTTTGCTGAAGCGGCACCACCTCTTCCAGTACCCAAGCCTTTCCGAGAAAGCTATAAGAAACATACCTGTATTGAAGATCGGCAAAAACACTCATTGCGGGAGTCAGCGCGTAGCTGGCCTTCAGGAAAGTATTAAAATCCTTTTTAACTGCATTATTGTCATAATAGCGATGCCTGAACGCCGTATTTACAGCATGGCGTGCCCAGATGATCTCCCCGAAGTGATCGCCGTCATATTCATTGTACCCGCCGCCAAATATCATTTCAAGGCCTTCGTAATTGTTATAGTTCAATGAGTAGGTCAGCCCATAGAAATGGTTGTCGAGCCATCTCCTCCTGATCAGGTCGCTGCGATCAAACACCTCGTTTCCAACTTCTGCGGGCGGCAGGCCATATCGGCTGAACCTTTCATCCTGGCGATATTGCTCGTAATAACCCCGTCCATAAGTATAGTGCAAAGCACCCGTGGCCATCAGTCCGGATGCAATATGACGGGTAAGGTGCAACTGGTAGTGATCTTGCTGATAATTGTCCGTTTCGTTATCATAAAACCGGATATTTCCGTCCTGGTCAACATACATTCCGGAGGGATTGAAGGTCCTGTTATTTTTAAGTGAATCCGACGGGACACCATTCCAGGCCTGGTAGGTGGTTTCTTTTCCGGAAAAAACGATTCCCTTCACCATCGTGTTTTGGCCATAATAACCTCCCGAGAGATAAAAAGACTTCAGGTCTGCACTGGCGCGATCTATATAGCCATCGGAGCCTATTTTTGACAGCCGGCCGTCAAAGGCCCATTTGTCATTGATCAGGCCGGTGCCAAAGTGAACGGTATTTTTCAGCGTATTGAAAGAGCCAGCTGATGTGTTGATCTCTGCATAGGTCTGGTCCCTGAGCGTCGCAGACCGCAGGTTGATGGTTGCACCAAAGGCTCCGGCACCATGTGTGCTCAACCCAACACCCCGTTGCACCTGCAGGTCATCAACAGAAGATATGATATCAGGCATATTCACCCACCACACACCGTGAGACTCAGCGTCGTTAACGGGGATCCCGTTGATCGTCACATTGATACGGCTTTGATCGCTGCCCCGGATATTCATCCAGGTATAGCCTATCCCGGTGCCTGCATCCGAACTCACGATGAGTGATGGTGTCTGGGTAAGCAACATGGGAAGATCCTGTCCGAGGTTCCTCAGCGCAAGCTCTTCCCTGTCCATGTTGGTATACGTCGCAGGAACGCGTCCTTCAGCACGCAACGCCGAGACCACCACCTCCTCGGTCAGGGTCACGCTCCGGACTAGTTGATAATCCTGTGTTTTGTCCGTATCCAATGAAACCTTTTTCTCAATGGTTTCATATCCCAAAAAAGATACTTTGATAAAGTATTCACCCGCATCGAGGTTGTCAAGGATGTAATGCCCATGACGGTCTGTAAACACACCCTGATAAGTCCCCTGCAGCACCACATGGGCCCCGGGAAGGGTCTTGCCATCTTCACGATCGACCACGCGGCCACTGAGTGAAAACTGCCCCGGTGCATGGAAAGGCAGCAACAGGCACAAAGCCACCAGTAATGGAATTTTGTACATTGATACTGTTGATTAATCGGTTAAACAATCGACGGCAAATAGGAGTAAAAAGCCGTCATTTGTTTAGTATCCCTCCCTTCGCCGGCATTACCCGGATCAGGTTCAAAGGGTTTGATCTCAGCCCGTTTGTTTAGGGCACCCCTATTTGTGAATTGCAATACAAAGATACATGAATTTTTTTCGTTCGAAATTACACACAGACGAATGAACAAAATCTCAAGGTCTTTCACCCGGTCGTCGCTTGTTTATTAATGTTTATCATTTGTCAAAAGGTCAAAGAGGTTGAAGGGTTTAAAAGTTTAAGGGTTTAAAGGTTTATGGGTTGAATGGT
>SLCY01000007.1 GCA_007125585.1 Bacteroidales bacterium | reverse complement strand
CTTTTTCTTTGGCTCCCATCCAAAGAAAAAGCTACCAAAAAGAAAGATCACCGCTTCTGATGCATCTGCTAAAAACCACGGCCCCTTCAGTCTGCGCAGGCAAAGCCGCACGGCACCACCGCATGGTGGTCTTTCTCCAAGTTTTTACTGCCGTGCTCGTTGCCTGCTTGCAGATGGCCCACCCTGCTGAAGTGGCCTTGTTTTTGACGCAGATCCATCAAAGGCGGACTTATCCCCCCACAGAGCCAGGTCTATTAGGTTTTTGCGGCTGGTGTACACGCAGAGTACGAATGGGGGATGATGGAACGGTGGAGCGATGGAACGATGGAACGAAGCTGTTGGCTGTTGGCTGTAAGCTGTTGACTTTTAAACTTTTAAACCCTTAAACCCCTAAACTTTTAAACCCTTCAACCTCTCTGACCTTTCGACAAAAGATAAACATTAATAAACAGGCAACGGCCGGGTGAAAGACCTTGAGAATTTTTTTATGTGTCTGTGTGTAATTTCGAACGAAAAAAAATTCATGTATATTTGGGATAGAAAAAAATCAAACCCTCTTGTCATCATGTTAAAAAATCTTTCTGAACTACACGACATGGCCCGGCGCCACAGTCGCAGGCGTCTTGTGCTGGCCGCGGCGCACGACGCACAAGCCCTGGGGGCTGTCATCGATGCTTACAACAACGATCTTATCGATGGCATATTGATCGGTGATGAGCAAAAGATGCGTGATATCGCCCAGAAGCACGACCTTGACCTTGGCGCCTTTGTTGTCAAAGATGAGCCTGACAATGCCAGGGCTGCGGCAATGGCCGTGAAGATGGTAAGGGAAGGGGAGGCCGACATTCTCATGAAGGGCAACCTGGGTACGTCGGTGTTGTTGAAAGCGGTGCTCAACAAGGAGTACGGACTCCGTACAGGAGAGCAGATATCACATCTTGCGCTGTTTGAGTTGACCGCTTATCACAAGTTGATCGGCCTGACCGATGCCGCCATGAATATAGCGCCCGAGCTCAGTGAAAAGGTCAGCATTGTCCGCAATGCCATCGGTTATTTCCATAAGCTGGGCATTGAAAAGCCCAGGGTTGCCATGCTCAGTGCCGTAGAGACGATCAACCCGGCCATGAAGTCAAGCGTGGATGCCGGCATCATTGCCAAGATGGGCGACCGGGGTCAGATCAGGCATTGCATCATCGACGGCCCCCTTGCTTTTGACAATGCAGTGAGTAAGAAAAGTGCCGAGCTAAAGGGTATTTTAAGCCCTGTGGCCGGCGATGCCGATATTTTGGTGGCTGATGACATAGACGCGGCAAACGGCCTTTACAAGGCGCTTATTTACTTTGCAGGGGCCCGGTGTGCGGCGGTCATCCTCGGGGCGGCGGCACCCATCGTCCTCACGTCAAGGGCTGACACCGACGAGACCAAGCTGAACAGCATTGCCCTTGCAGCTGCGGTTGAGTAATGGCGGGCAGCCCAACAGGAAACCACATAAACAATCATCATAAAAATTATAATCAATGGTAGAAGACCTTATCCTGGCCATTAATCCCGGCTCCACATCCACCAAAATTGCGGTTTTTCAGAACACCAAAGAGGTGTTTTTGAAAAACATCCGACATTCCTGTGAAAAGCTCCATGACATGCCGGATATCTCTGATCAGTACAGCTTCCGTAAAAAGATCATTCTGGAGGAGCTGGAGAGTGCTTCTTTTGATGTAAACAAGATCAAGGTGATCGTGGGGCGGGGGGGCCTTGTAAAGCCGATCCCCTCCGGCATATACCGTGTTAACGACCGCATGGTTAATGATTTAAAGGTTGGCTTCCAGGTTCAGCACGCCAGCAATCTTGGCGGGCTGATTGCCCGAGATATTGCTGATGCCATTCCGGGCGCTGAGGCATACATTGCGGATCCTGTGGTTGTGGATGAGCTGGAAGACATTGCCCGCATTTCGGGCCACCCGGAGTTTGAGCGGGTATCCATTTTTCATGCATTGAACCAGAAGGCCATTGCCCGTCAATATGCCAAGTCGGTATCGGCCCAATATGAGGAGTTGAACCTGATCGTTGCGCACCTTGGCGGGGGCATCAGTGTCGGGGCTCATTACAGGGGCCGCGTCATCGATGTCAACCAGGCCCTTGACGGCGAAGGGCCGTTTTCACCGGAGCGCAGCGGCACCCTGCCTGCAGGGGCCCTGGTCACCATGTGCTTCAGTGGCAAGTACAGCGAAGAAGAGATCCGGGAGATGATCACCGGCAAGGGGGGGTTGGTAGCCTACATGGGCACCAATGACGCCTATGAGGTGGAAAAGCGCGCCAAGGTCGGGGATGAAAAGGCGCAGCTGATCCAGAGCGCCATGGCTTACCAGGTCGCCAAAGAGATCGGGGCCATGTCGACCGTCCTGAAAGGAGAGGTTGACGCCGTCCTGCTTACCGGTGGCATCGCATATGGAAAACCTTTTGTGTCGAGTGTGACGGAAAGGATCGGACACATCGCCCCGGTGTTTGTCTATCCCGGCGAAGACGAGATGCGCGCCCTGGCAATGAATGCGCTGATGGTTTATAATGGAGAGGAAGAAGCACTGGAGTACGAGTAGCCTCAACTATTTTGCGGCGGGCAAGGTGAAAGCAAACACGCTCCCCTCCCCTTCCCTTGAGGAAAACCACACTCTGCCCCTGAGGCCTTCGATGATATTCTTCACCATTGAAAGGCCCAGCCCCATGCCCTTTGCTTTGGTGCTGAAATAGGGGATGAATATGTTCTCCTTGAGTTTGTCGGGGATGCCACAGCCCTGGTCGGCGATCTCAATCTTGAAGCGGTCGTCTTCGCGGGTGCAGCCCACCTTGATGATGGCCGTGCTGCCCTTTTCATAGGCCTGTATGGCGTTCTTTATCAGGTTGTTGAACACCCTGAGCAGCTGGCTCCTGTCGGCATACACCGTCATGGGTTCATTGCCCTCAGGCATCTCCAGGCGGATGCTCACTTTTTCAAAGTCCTTGTACAGGTCCAGCACCTCGGGGATAAACTTCCGCAGGTCGAGCAGGTCGTTCTTTCCGGCGGGCATCTTGGCAAAGTCGGAAAACTCACCGGCGATGACAGACATGTTGTCGATCTGCTCTGTCATGGTTTTGGTAAAGCGTTCCAGGCGTTCTTCCCAGTCGGGGACTTTCTCTTTCCACGCTTTTTCCAGGTATTGCACGCTGAGCTTCATGGGGGTCAGCGGGTTTTTTATTTCATGGGCCACCTGGCGTGCCATCTCGCGCCAGGCTGATTCTCTTTCGCTGCGTGCCAGCAGCTCGGCGCTCACGGCCAGCTCATCGATCATGCGGTTGTATTCCCTGATGAGGTTTCCGATCTCGTCTTCACGGTCCCATTGTATTTTTTGGTTGGTCTTGCCGAGCTTCACCCTGGCCATGTTGTCGCGGATCAGCTGAAGCGGCTTGGTGACATAGCCTGAAACAAACAGTGCCAGGACCACTGCGAGCACGACAAGCAACAGGTAGATGTTGATGAAGGCCACCAGGAAGTACGACACTTCGTTGCGGAGCTCGCTCTGCTTGGCAAAGTATGGCAGGTTCAGATAGGCCAAAATCTCATTATACCGGTTATACAGCGGCGTATAGGCAGAAAGGTACTCCAGTTTCCCGATGCGCTCTGTGTGGACAAACTGGCTTCTTTGTTCATTGTGCATATTATGGTATGCCCGGGGGTTCATTTTCCTTCCCACCAGTCCCTCTTCAAACACTTTTGGGCGGCTGGAGGCGATCAGGCGGCCTTCGGGACTGTACAGGTTGAGGTCTGTAAAAAACACGTTGGCGTATTGCAAAAGCAGGTCATACAAATAGTACTCCATGGTGTGGTCAAGGGATGGCTCGTCTGCCAGCTCATCTTCAAGTTCGAGCAAAACGCTGTGGGCTTTTTCATTCAGAAAAGAAAGGTTTTTGTTTTCATAGATGTTATAGATAAAAAACGCGGAGGCGCCGCCAATGGAAAGCGCAGAAACAAGCAAAATGGTGATCATCGAATATTGCACACGCCGCCGGAAGTTCATCTTCAGCAGGTGCGAAGGCCTTTTCCTGCTTACCAGCAGCCAGAACACGGCCACCAGGACAAAGAAGGTGATAAAGAGATAGGAGAAGGGGGCAACGGCTTCCAGGAAGGTTCCTTTGGGGCGGCTGATGATGAACAGGGTCTCTTCGTCTTTCTGATACAGTAAATGGCTATATCCATTGAATTCAAAATGGGTGAATTCGTTGCCGGGTTCTCCATACACGGCGGCATCCACGCTATAGATAAAGGGCCCGAACTCGTTCACGAGATACCCCTCCTTGTAGGTCGCGTAGGAGTAGTTGATCAGCTCCCTGTTAATGTCGATGGCATCGTCGATGAGCAGTTCGGGAAAGCCCATGTCCCTGGCGATGAACTTGGAGTCAAACTCAAGGTATAGATGGTAGTTGGGGGGTTGGTCGCCTTCGTCGCCGTTTCCTACCGGAACCCTGGTGATATAGCTGTTTCTTCCGGTGTTGTTGTCAAGGTATATCAGGTGTTTGCTGATGGTTTCTTTTCCAAAGACCCGGATATATTCGTCAAAGAAGGCGGCACACTCCATCTCCACATTGTCGGGTTTGATCAGGAGCATCTCATGCGGCCTGCAAACGGTGACCTGCATGTCGTATTTGGCCCAGAAGTCATAAAAATAATGGTATTGCAGGTAGTTATAGATGAGTGTTTCATTGTATGGGTCCCTTCGCACCATGTTTTGAAGCTGGTTGTCGCTAAAAAGGGTGTTTTCTATCTCCAGGAAAAGGAACTCCGCCACCGGGTCTTGTTCGGAGGCCAGCTGGAGCACCAGGTTCTTGCGCACCTCTTTGTCTTTTTCTTCGTTGAACCGGTGCAGTGCAGCGGTTGAGATGATGCTGAAGAGGAAGAGGGAGACAACCAGTGCGGCAAACCCTTTCTGCGGGGTGCTGCCGTAGCTGTCGAGTATAAAGACGATGATGGCGGCGGTGGCCAGCAGCCACAGCAATGGGGTAACGCCAAAAAAGATCCGGGTAAGGGCGATCAGCAAGGCAAAAGAAATGACGCAAATGATCCAGAATGCCTTCTGGGGGGCGAGCAGGCTTCTGGCGAGGCGGCACAGCACCACGCTGAAGAAAAAGAAAGCAAAGAATATCAGTCCGATGATAATGAACCCGGCAAGGCTGTATATGTCGAGGTTGAAGATAAAGTTGACGTTCAGGTTCAGGTGGGAGTTGATCACCAGCCCTTCCATCAGGAAGAGGGACAGTCCGCATATCAGGTATATCAGTGTAAAGAGGGAAAAGCCCGCGACGGCGGCGGCTTTTTTGTTTTTCGGCGGCGGCAGCGAGATCTGGCGCAGGTTATAAAAGAGGAAATATCCGATAATGGTGATGACGGAAACGTTCATGAAGAGGTCTCCCAGAGAGGGGAGCAGGTCAGAGGTGGCATACAGTTCGGGTGAAAACATTTTGCCGTCATAAAAGGCTGCCGGTGTCATCATCCAAAAAGATATCAGCCGTATCGTAATGATCACCGCAATGAATCCGGCAACCGCGACGCCGCGTCGTTTTGCACGGAAAAGCCTGGAAAAGTGCCTGAAGGTGAAATACACCAGCATCAGCAGTGCTGCGATGGCCAGGATCAAAGAAGCGGCATAGAGGGCCCCGATGGGTTGCACGAGTGCGGCCTCCCTTCTTAATCCCAGGCAAAACAGCAGCTCCCCCTCCATGCTTTTGATGGGGTATCCTTCACCGGCCCTGTCGGTAATGAAGAACAGCGGTTCCAGTGCGGGCAGATCATGATGAAACCTGTTCTCGAGAAACCGGTTCTGGTACTTGTATTCATTTTTAACGACACCATAGGCCACAAACGTTTTCTCTTCCGTTTGTTTTTGTTTGTAGAGGTACCATCCGTTTTGTTTGTCTGCCGCGCCGGTTTTGTTACCGGGGGGCTGGTAGTCGCTGATTGGCAATGCGTTGTGCGACCAAAAGAGAATGTCCCCGTCCCCATAGATGACAAAAATTGTTCCTTTCCGCTTGTATAGAGTCCCGAGCTGTTTCAGGTATTCGGGGTTTTCAAGGCTTGCGCCGCCGGTTTCCTGGTGTTTTTGGACAAAATCGTTCAGTTCTCCGGAGAGTTGTCTTTCTTTCTGATGGATCGCTTGCTGAAACCTTTCGACATGCTTTTTGCTGTCGGTGGTATGGTGCCGCACGTTATAGATGATGCTGCTGAGAACGAGCACCACCAAGGCAAACATCATCTGTTTGCTATAGGTCACAAGGGAAGATTTACGCATGACAGATCCGTGTTGCGCTAATTTACATATTTTTTGCGGCTGTGCCGCGTATGTGTGTGCAAAAGATGTACCAAAGTGTCCCCGGTGCCGGCATGTTGATCACGCGAACCTTTTGGGTTTGTTGCTTTTGTGGTTGTTGGGGCGTCACGGGGTGCTGGTACCGTAAATTTTCCCGACTGGTTGTTTTTGAGGGGTGTTCCGGGCTCCGTGGCACACAAAAGGATCGGCCGTGGGGGGGGTCAGGGATTGTGGTGTGTTGGGCGGGTCGTCATGTTGACATTCCTGCGGCTATTTGCGGAACACAAATATTTCGCTTGACCAGGGGTTTTTTTTCAGGGCGGCGCGTATGTTTGACAGGGTTCCGTTTGCCAAGGCAAGGATCATCGCGACGGGGGCGTTTTTTCTTCGCTGTTTTTCGCTCAGAAGGGAAATATAGTAGCTGTCGAATGGCATCGGATGCCGTCCAATGAGTTGAAACCCGGCCCTGCTCCCGGCCTTGTTAAGGCTTTCGGGGGTAAAGTGCCATAGGTGGCGTGGCACATCCCACGCTGCCCAATCTTCTTTGTATTGGTTTGCGTCACTGCTGTTTGCCATCGGCACGGCAACAACCATCTGTCCGCCGGGGCCAAGCAGCCGGTGAAACCGGTTCAGGGCAGCGGGAAAGTCATGCAGGTGCTCCAACACATGCCACAGGGTGATGGCATCAAAGGATCCGGGCGACGTTCCTTCCAGCGTCTCTATGGCTTCAAACAGCCTGATGCCCTTTTCTCTGGCTTTCCGGGCGGCGTTATTGTCCGGTTCGTATCCGGCAGCCCGAAAGCCGGCTTTTTCAGCAGCAACGACAAAGTCGCCTGTCCCACACCCGTGATCGAGGAGTGAAATGTTCCTGCCTTTGGCATATTTATGGAGAATATGAAGTTTCTTTCGGGTCATTCGTCGCTTTACGGCGTGATAGAGTTTTTCCTGAAGGGTTTTCTTTCTGTCGGTGTGCGACACATACTCGTCTGATGTATAAAACTCGCTGATTTCCTGCGAATTAGGTCTTGGATTGGTCATCAGGAAACCACATTTCCTGCATTTCTGGACCACAAACGCCCGCCCGGAAACCAGGCTGTCTTTACAGGTCAGATGATCTGCAAACGGCCCAGGGTGATCGCAGAGGGGACAATCTGTTAGGTTTATCATAGATAGATATGTAGATTGATTCAGAAGAACACTGTTCCACGTGGAACATCCCCGGGTTTCAAATCGGGGAAAATATTTGCATTTTTCGGAGGTGTTGGCCCATTTTCCCCTTTAAACCGGGGACTTTGACACGTCTCGTTATCTGCCCAGGTACACAAGCAGGACGGAAATGTCTGACGGGGTAATGCCGCTGATCCGCGCTGCCTGTCCGATATTTGCTGGTTTGGTTTTTTGAAGTTTTTCACGAGCTTCTTTGCTGATCGACTGCATGTCCATATAATTAAGGTCTGTGGCCAGTGCGATGTTTTCAAGCCGGCTGATCTTCCCTGCGATCTCCTTTTCTTTTTCGATGTATCCCTGGTATTTGATCAAAATTTCAGCGGATTCTACTGCTTCATCATACGTTTCTTCCCCTTTGAACCCCTGGAAATAGCTTTTAAGGACGGGGTCCTTTTCGATGATCTCCCTTAATGATACCTGGGGACGAAGGATCAGGTTGATGTACCTGGTCTTTTGCTGCAACGGTGGTGTGCCCCGTTTTGTCAGGATCGGATTGACGTTTTCAGGGTCTGCATTTTGTTGCTTCAGGAACCGGATAAATGCCTGAATGTGTTTTTCTTTCCTGTCGAGTCGCTCCACCCGGTCTTTCCCTGCAAGGCCGGCCAAGTGGCCGATCCTTGTCAGTCGCTGGTCCGCATTGTCCTGCCGCAACAAGATCCGGAACTCCGCCCGGCTTGTGAACATCCGGTATGGCTCCTGCGTCCCTTTTGTAACCAGGTCATCAATAAGCACGCCAATATACGCCTCGTGCCTTTTAAGCACAAGCGGGTCTTTTTCATGCAGGCGGCGGTGTGCGTTGATGCCGGCCATCAACCCTTGTCCGGCGGCTTCCTCATAGCCAGTGGTGCCATTCACCTGGCCTGCAAAATACAACTTCCTGACCATCCGGCTTTCAAGGGAAAGGGTTAGCTGTGTGGGGGGAAAATAGTCATATTCGATGGCGTAACCAGGTTTCAGGATGCGTGCGTTCGCAAATCCCGGGACCTCCAACAGTGCCCTGTATTGTATTTCTATGGGCAGGCTGGAAGAAAAGCCATTGACATAATACTCGCTGGTGTTCCTCCCTTCGGGTTCAATAAACAGCTGGTGCCTGTCCCTTTCAGAAAACCGCTCCAGTTTGTCTTCAATGGAGGGACAGTATCTCGGACCGCTTCCCTGAATCCGCCCGGCAAACAACGGTGAGTCGTCAAACCCTTCAGCAAGGATCTTGTGTACCCTTTCGTTGGTATATGTCAAATAGCAGCTGTGCTGGTCTTTCAGTGCCGGTGTGTCTGTAAAGGAGAATCTGCCGGGGACTGTATCCCCTTTTTGTTCCGTCATCAAAGAAAAGTCAATGGTCCGCCCATCCACCCTCACAGGGGTTCCCGTTTTCAGCCGTTCACTTTGAATGCCTTGCTTTTGAATGCTGCCTGTCAGCGAAGTGGCGTTGGCCTCCCCCAGCCTGCCCCCTTCAAAATGGTTCTTCCCAATATGTATCCGGCCATTCAGAAAGGTGCCGCTTGTGATGATGACCGCCTGTGCAAAGATCTTTCCGGCAAAGGCTGCCTCTACCCCTTTCACCGTGCCGTCTTCTACAAGGATCCCTGTAACAGAATCCTGCCATACATGAAGGTTGGGCAAGGAGCTGAGGAGCTCCTGCCATTTGAGCGAGAATTGAACGCGGTCGCTCTGTGCCCTGGGTGACCACATGGCCGGGCCTTTGCTCTTGTTGAGCATTCGAAACTGTATCATGGTGTGGTCGGTGACAATGGCAGACAGTCCTCCCAGTGCATCGATCTCCCTGATGATCTGTCCCTTGGCAATGCCACCCATGGCCGGATTGCACGACATCTGGGCGATGGAGGCAATGTTCATGGTGACCAGCAGCACCTGCGACCCGAGCCGCGCTGCAGCAGCAGCGGCCTCACAACCAGCATGACCGCCTCCCACCACAACAATATCGTAGCGTTCAAAAATCATTTGCATGAAAAATTCAGGGAATCAAAGATAGGTAATAATTCTCTTTGGCTTGCATCAGCTCCCTGGCTTCATCATCCCCATCATCATACCCGAGCAGGTGCAAAACGCCGTGGACCATTACACGATAGGTTTCCTCAAGGTCGGTGACATCATATAAGCGGGCATTGTCACGCACCCGGGTATAGCTGATAAAAATGTCGCCGCTTACACCTTGTGGATATTCCTCGCTGTAATCAAATGTAATGATGTCAGTATATTCATCATGCTGAAGGTATTTTTTGTTGATCGACAGCAAATATTCGTCATCACAAAAAATAAACTGAAGCACTCCGGGCATTTTGCCCTCCCGCCTAATGACGTCAGCGACCCAATGCCGGGCAGGGCCCTCATCAAACAACGGGGCTTTCGCGGATTCAAAAAAAAACTGTATTTGTGGCTGCCCTTCCAAAGATTATGCCTTCTGTACCTTTACAAGATCCGCGTAATATTTTTCAAGCAATTGTATCCGTTGCAAGCTGAGCAGTTCATTGATGCCGGTAACGTGAAAGGTGAGTGTGATGCTCTCCTCGTCAGGGTCCAGGTTGATCTCATCGGTCAACATCCGTATCATCATCATCGGCTGCAACTCGCCTGAATAGGCACTGGGGTCATCCGGGTCCTTACTCCTCACTTTTTCATACAACCGGGCAATATCCAGGAAATGTTTTTTCAGCTGCATGGTAAAAAACAACCCCTCCGGAGAGGAGTTAAAATACACATCGATGGTTGTGCCCTTCTCTTTTTGTAGTTTTCTTAGGATTTCGAAGGTTATCGTGTTGGCTGCCAGGATGTTACCATAATAAGCATCATAAATATGGTAATCGTCGCAAATTTGTTCAATGAACTGTTCAAGGTGCCTGCTGTCATTTTCAGTAGCCGCCAGTCTGATATGTCTCGTTAAATGGTTGTGTATCATTTTATTCTACATGAAGGAAGTATTGTTCAACAAGCGATCGGTAGAAGGGCCTTAACCCGGGCGGAAGGCTTCGCAGCATCTCCACCTCTCTTTCCCTTATCCTATTATACTCGAAAAAATCTTCAGGGTTACTGATTTCGTAATCTTCTGCGGTGGTGCCCTCCCGTCTTTCTTCTGTTTCTCTTTGTTTTTCAGCTCTTTCGTGTTCGAGAAGCCGGGTAAGGATCCTTTCCTGCCGGTGCATTGTCTGTGTTGAAAGCTCTTTGCGAAGCATGTCCAGTTCAGACCTCTCCATCTCCCGTTGCAGCTGTTCCAGCTCACGCCTGCCATCTTCAGCTCCCTGGTCTCTCAACCCCTCGGCAAGTTCTCTCAACCTGTTCCTGATCGCCTCCTGTTCGGCTGCCATCCTTGCCATCTGCTCGCTCAGCGACATGGACCCCTCACCTGTTTCCCCGGGCATTGGATCGTGGCCATCCCGTATCTGCTGCAGCATTTGGTTGAGCTGTTCCTGCATCTCCCTCAGGTCCTGGAAAGATTGCCCTCCCCCGGAGCACGTCTGCTCACCTTCACTCATCCCCTGCCCCATGGCCATCTGCTGCTGGATGTTCTGCAGGCTTTCGTTGAGCAACAGTGCGAGGTTGTTAACGTGGGTCATCACCAGTTGCTGGCGGCTTGCGCTATGGTGGCGCCGACGGTTCACAAGCTGATCTATGGCTTGTTTCAGTTGCAGATTGATCTCTGCGACCTCCCTGTTCACGAACGACTGAATGGCTATCTGGCGTTTGCTTAGTGCGATCAGCGAATCTTCCACCATTTCCATGTCGCTCTGTATCTTTCTTTGCTCCCGTATGAGCTCAACAAAGCGGGGGTCATTCACGTTGGCCTGGCGCGTGGCAAGCATCAGGTCCTCCTGTGCAAAACTTGACCTCAGAAGGTTTTCAAGGATCATCCGAATGGCACGGGCATCTTCAGCCAGGTGTTGTTGGAACAGTTGCTGTTGCATCTGCTGCAGCGACTGTGACAGTTGCTGCATTTTCCCGCCGGCATCCTGCTGAAACGGCATGGCCTGTTGCATGTTGTCCATTTGTAACTGCTCAAGGGCATTTTCCAGGTCGTCAGAGATGGCGTCCTCCTGTTCTCCGGTATCACGAATATCCCACGGGCGCGTGAGCTGTTCGTTCGTTTTCCGAAAATCCTCCATCATCTCCTTGACCTTCTCATAATCATCCCCGAGCTGTTCCTGTTGTTCCGACACCTCTTGGCCGCTGTCGGCGCCGGCTGTTTCCTCTTCCAGCTGCAACTGCTCTTCGGCAAGCTTCTCGAGCCGGTCAATGCTCTCCTGGAGCAGCCTTTCCATGGCAAACTGCCTGAACATTTCCAGGGCACGGTCCATCTGCATCTCCAGGTCCCTAAACTCGAAGTCCATTTTGTCGAGCATCTCATAGACCTCGTCACGGTTCAGTTTGTCAAGCTCATCCCGGATCATGTCAAAAAGCTCGCGCATTTCATCGCTCAGGACCTCGTCAAACAAATTTTGCAGCTCTTCCTGCTTTTCCCTGATCCTTTCATGGCTCTCCATGAATTGGTCTGACCTGGTCTCTGCCTCTTTCTTTATATCGGAGAGCTCCTGCAGCTTTTTCTCCATGTCCTCTTTCTTGTCGATCAGCTCCTGGACGGCATCCCTTTCTTCCCATCCGATCCTTTCAGATTCAAGCAGCTGTTTTCTCAGTTCATCGATCTGGTCCCTGGCACTTCGAACCTCGCCGATGCCATCACTCAGCCCCTCTTTGATCTGTTCTTCATCATCCCGCCGGTCGGCCAGTATCTCCGCTTCCGTTGGAATATAGTGGGAAAAAAGTTGGCTGTTCGTGCTTTTGGGGCCGCTGACCGGATCGTTGTCGTAAACCTTGAAATACAGCTCTATTGTTTCACCAGGCTGAATATATACAGACTGAAGGTCAAAGTGGTGATAAAAGCTTTGGTTGCGCAACCCGGGGTCTATCTCAATGGCTTCCTTCATAAATGGCACCTCTTCCCCCCTGTTGATCTGGGCCTGATCCATCACGCGATAAAAAAACCAGAGGGATGAAAAACCAAAATCATCTTCGATCGTGCCCCGGTAAAACAGGTGGGCAAGCAGCACATCGTCCCGGTGTTCCTCGACGGCAATTCTCGGGTATTTGTCAGCCAGCACATTCACAAAATAGGAGAGGCTGTCGCCTTTTCCGTATTCTTCATCAAAGGCATACACGGTATATTCGAATGATTCCTCGGCGCGTGCTTTTACACGGTGCTCCCCCTGTCTCAATTTTTCAGCTCTTATATTCTCTTTCTCAAGAAAGAATTCCACCTCTCCCTGTTGGTTGGTAAAGAAGGTCCATTCGATCTCTGTTCCATGGATCACCGACAGGTCGCCCATGTTGGTAAACTCCTCATCGGACAGGCCTGTATATCGGGGATAATTAACATGGATATGAAAATGGTTGAATGCTGCTTTTTCGTGGACAGAAATATGGAACGGCCCGAAACGGTAGCCCTGTGCATCAACAAAGAACTGCAGGTGGTCCTGAAGGTTTCTGACCGTATAGCTGAAGCGGCCATCCCTTTTATCTGTCATCCTGTACCGTGCTTCATCCATGATCAGGTCGGCTTCTGAAGGATGGACATTCCCTTTGGCCTGGACGACAATTTCATGATCTTCGTGTTTAAACCCCTTCTCTTCAGAAACCAAAGTGATGGTAAAAGGTGTAGGGCGTTCGAACACCATTTCGAATTGTACGATTCTTTTGGTTGGTTCGATGATAAAGGCCGGCTGGATCAAGAAGAACGCACCGATAAAAATCATTGGAACGACCAGATAGGGAAGGAACCGCAGGTTTCCTTTAAGCGGGATGGCTTTATGGAAGGGCAGCCTGATGGCATCGTTGGCTTTCTGGTCGATCCCCGCCATGATGAGTGCCGCATTTTCCGGGTTCTGTTCCAGAAAGTTCTTTAGCTGCAACACATTGGTAATTTTATCGTTCAGCTGGTCGGGAAAGAACTTTCCGATAAGCCGGGCCGCATGTTGCGGGCTGATGCGCTTGCCGATTCGCAGCATCCCCATCAAGGGAATGGCAACATAGCGTATCATGACAATGGTGTTAAACAGCAGGAACGAGTAAAAAAGGATCTGTCGCACCGTTGAATCAAAGTAGCCAAAATATTCAATGGTGACAAACAAGAGAAACAGGATGACCAGCCCGGCCCCAAACATGACGCATCCCCTGATCAGCTGATCCAGGTAATAGCGCCGTATGAAACGGTCGATCTTTTGCAACAGTATGTCAAGCGTATTTGTCATAACATTCAACCAGAACCTGTAAAATTACAAAAAATTAAGTGCATGTGTTTTTAAAAAACCTTAAATTGCGATTGTAGTTAAAGGTTTTACAATGCTTAACGTATTGTGCGCGGGTTCATTTTGCATCAGTAAATAAAATTCAACATGACCGCGGGTCAACCATCACATCAATCAAATCATTAAATATGGCATCCAAAAAAGAGAAGATCAAGTCAAAGCTGAGGGACAAGGTGGTTGGGGTTTTTGAGTCAAATCCCCGCCAGGTGTTTAATTACAAACAGGTTTCAAAGGCGCTGGGGGAGGAGGGGCAGGAATACAAGAAGTACCTGTCGGGCATTTTGTACGCCCTGGCCAAAGAGGGTTTGCTTGTTGAGGCTTACAAGGGCAAGTTCAAGATCAGTCCGTCGTATCTCGAGAAGAAGAAGCCACTCGGGCCTTTCATAAAGGGTGTTGTTGACATGAAGCAGACAGGAAAGGCTTACGTTATCACTGATGAGTTGCTCGAGGATGTGCGCATAGCGCCCAACAATACCGGTTATGCCCTTAATGAGGATTATGTTCGTGTGCGTTTGTTCCCGCGTCGTAAATCGCAGAAGACAGAAGGCGAGATCGTTGAGGTTTTAAAGCGTTCAAAGAACCGTTTTGTCGGCATTGTTCAGCATACCGGAAAGTATGCCTTTTTGCTGGCCGATAACAAGGCGATGCCTTTTGACATATTCATCCCCATCGATGGCTTGAATGGCGCCAAAGATGGAGAGAAGGCCATCGTGGAGGTCACCGAATGGAAGCCCCCGGCAAAGAACCCTTTTGGAAGGGTTGTCGAGGTTCTTGGGGAGCCGGGCGACAACGAGGTGGAGATGCACGCCATTCTGGCTGAATACAATCTGCCTGCACGTTTCGAGAAAACGGTGGAAGCGGAGGCGGCGCGCGTGGATGAAAAGATATCGGAAAAAGAGGTTGCCAGGAGGCGTGATTTCAGGAAGGTGGCCACATTTACCATTGATCCGGCCGACGCAAAGGATTTCGACGATGCGTTGTCAGTGAAACAGCTGGACGAAGACAAATGGGAGGTTGGTGTGCACATTGCCGATGTGACGCATTATGTGCGGCCGGACACCCTGCTTGAGGAAGAAGCGCAGAACCGCGCAACTTCCATTTATTTGGTCGACAGGACCATTCCCATGCTTCCTGAAAAACTGTCGAACCTGGTATGCTCCCTTCGTCCAAAAGAGGATAAGCTAACCTTTTCGGTTGTGTTCACGATGAACAGCAGGGCCCGCATCCTGAAGACATGGATTGGCAAGACCATTATCAACAGCGACCACCGTTTCAACTATGAGGAGGTACAGGATATCATTGAATCCAATGAGGGGCCTTATCAGCGTGAGATTGGATTGTTGAACTCATTGGCAAAACAGGTGCGGGAGAGGCGCATGCGTGCGGGTGCCATTGATTTTGATCGCCAGGAGGTGAAGTTCAGGCTCGACGATTCTGGCAAGCCCCTTGAGGTTTTTTTCAAGGAGCAACAAGAGGCGCATAAGCTTATTGAAGAGTTCATGCTCTTGGCCAACAAGGCTGTGGCTGAAAAAGCAGGGAAAACCAGGGACCATGATGGTGGCCGGGAGGAGGGGCACAAGGGTGGACAAAATTCCAGGACCTTTGTTTATCGTGTCCATGACATCCCGAATCCTGAAAAGCTGAACACCCTGGCCACGTTTGTTGAAAAACTGGGTTACAAGATCAGGACGGACACGCGCAACAACATTGCAAAGTCATTCAACCGGCTTTTGAAGGATTCGCAGGGCAAGGGGGAAGAAAACCTGATTGAAACGCTCACCATACGCTCGATGGCCAAGGCGGAGTATTCTACAGTAAACATCGGGCACTACGGACTCGCATTTGATCATTACACCCATTTTACCTCACCCATTCGCCGTTATCCCGACATGATGGTCCACCGGCTTTTGTCCGCTTATGAAAAGGGGGAACCGCCGGCAAAACAGGAATTGTATGAGGATCTCTGCCGGCATTCGTCCGAAATGGAAAGGAAGGCACAGGTGGCGGAGCGCGATTCTGTGAAATACAAACAGGTGGAGTTCATGGCCGACAAAGTGGGGGAGGAATTTGACGGACTTATTTCAGGAGTATCCAAATGGGGGATTTATGTAGAGATCAAGGAGAATAAGTGTGAAGGCATGGTGCGCCTCAGCGACATGGCCGATGATTATTATTCCCTCGATGAAGACAATTTCCGCGTCATAGGAAACAACACCAAAAATGAATACAAGCTGGGCAGCCCGGTACGGATACGCATCAAGCATGCGGATTTTTTAAAAAAAGAGCTGGATTTTGTGCTTGCAGACTGACTCAGTGTCCTTTTTTCCGGATAGTGGAACTTGTGCAGCCAGATGACGGAATAACGATGGAACGATGGAGCGATGGAACGAAGCTTTTGGCCGTTGGCTGTTATCTATTGGCTTTAAAACCCTTAAACCTATAAACCATTAAACCATTAAACCTATAAACCATTAAACCATTAAACCATTAAACCTCTCTGACCTTTTGACAAATGATAAACATAAATAAACAAGCAACGATCAGGTGAAAGACCTTGGGCTGTTTTTCATCCCGTCTGTGTGTCCATTGAAAATTGTCATGTATATTCGTTTGGTTTGGGGCAGGCGCAGTGTCCGGATTTTGTACCAAACTGCATCCGGCTGTAACCAGGCCGGTCACACATCAGGGCCAGCCATGTACATCATATAAGGGTCTGCAGAAAATCCGGAAACCTGCATTAAATCAGGTTCAGCCTGCTGTAAAGTTCTTTCCGGTAGAGTCCGCCGATGGGGAGTACCTTCATTTTTCCCTCGATCACCAGATCAGGGTATTTGATGGAAAAGATTTTGTCCAGGTTGACAATGAAAGACCGGTGAATCCTTACAAAGTCTTTGACAGGGAGTATACGCACCATTTCTTTCATCGTTGTGTGCGTAGTATAGCTGTTATCTGCGGTATTAATCACCACATAATCCTTGAGGGCCTCAACATAGTAGATGTCATCGAAGTTGATTTTGTTGAGCCTGTAATCGGCACGCACAAAGATCGAGTCTTTCGACTGTTTGTTTTCAATCAACGCGTAGTAAAGGTCACGTTCTTTTTTGACCTCCTGGTCCTTGTCATACTTATAAAGGGCCATCTCTATGGTTGTCTGCAATTCCCTGTCTTTGATAGGCTTGATGATATAACCATAGGGTTCCGTAATTTTTGCCTTGTTTAACGTGTTTTCATCGGCATAGGCGGTAAGGAAGATGATCGGTATAGAGAACCGTTCTTTGATCTCCTTGGCCACATCAATACCCGTCATGGATCCTCTCAACATAATATCCATCATGATCAGGTCCGGACGGTTTTCTTCCACTTCCCGGATGGCCTTTTCCCCGCTGTTTACAATGGCGGTTATCTTATATCCGAGATTTTCCAAATCACCCTGAATATCCTTTGCTACAAGGACCTCGTCTTCAACAATCAGAATTTTTACTTTTGCCATATCTGTCTATTTTTATGTTTTTTACCTGTCAATCGTTTTTATGAAAAAGCAATCTGGTGCCTGCCTCCTGGCATTATCAAACGGATAAGCTTTGTCCTGTGCTCCCGGCATGTTTCATTTGCTGATTGACTTTAAATATAGAAGACCAACAGATAAAAATTGATGAAACGTTTTGTTTTTTATAGTTTTTCCAACAAACTTACAAAATTATTCAATGATAATAACCTGAAATAAAATCATTTGAGATTTTTTAACATGAACACGTAAAGTTATGCAATTAATTTTATATCCGCACCATTCTTTAAAACAGCTTGTGCTGTTGTTATAATATTTATTAAAAATAAATCATTCATCATCACCATGTTGTTGATCATGTTGATGTTTTGTTTTGAAAACAATTGACAAATTGACTTATCAAATATTATAAACACACCATTCACATGAATTGTTGCAACAATGCATTATAATTCACACTATTTACGCAGTAATTAACAAGTTGTTAAGAAGTCAGGGTGTTAAAAAAAACAGGGTTATCAACAAGCAAAAAAGTCGCTTGTTTTGTTCATTTATTGTTGATAAGTTTTGATAAGATCAGGGCAAAAAAGCTTTGCAAAATAAAAAATTTTTCTACCGGCAAAAAAAATGAAAATGACAACTTTTTTTTTAAAAAGATATGAACAGTTTGATGGCAGGAAAGCGCGTAAAATTGTTAAATAATCATAAAATCTTCTCAATCACGGGATAACAAATTAACGAACCGGGTGTGTATTTTGCCCCAGGTTGGTTAAACAATTAGGAATTAAATTTATATAGTACCTTTGATATTTGTGGATGAGATGAATTCAAAAATAGTTTTCAACAATGGATCAAAAGCAGGAAAAAATAGCGATTGGCGCCGATCATGCTGGATATGCGCTGAAAGAAAAAATAAAGCGCCATTTCTCTGAAAGGGGTTATGTGTTCAGGGATTTTGGAACCCATACTGACAAAAGCACAGATTATCCTGACCACATACATCCGCTTGCGCGTGCGGTGGATGAAGGGGAGCATGCTGTTGGGGTAATCTTATGTGGCAGTGGCAACGGGGCAAGCATAACGGCCAACAAGCACCGGGGGGTCCGCGCTGCACTGTGCTGGGAACCAGAGATTGCCCGTCTGGCGCGTGCTCATAACGACGCCAACATCATTGCCCTGCCCGCCAGGTTTATTGAAGATGGGCCGGCCCTGGAAGCGGTGGAGCTGTTTTTAAGAACGCCCTTCGAAGGCGGGAGGCACCAGGAGAGGGTAAGGAAGATCAGTTTGACGGGAGGCTGACTCACTGGGTCTTCCGGTAATCGGGTTAGTTAAAGAAACAGAATATATGGCTGGCAAACACGTACAGACAGCGCATGAAAAATTTTTAGAGGCCAGTGGGCGCAAGGCTTTTGACAGGGCGCACCGAAAGATCATTTCTTACAATATCGGGTGTTATGATGAGGCGGTCAGGGGGGGCAAGGCCCAGTTTGTCAATCTTGAGGCGGCCCGGCGTCTGGCTGCAGAAAAGAAACACCATGTGCTGGAGCATCTCGAGGACCACCTGAAGGCCTTTGAGCGGGAGTTCACCAGTCGCGGTGGCCGCGTGATCTGGGCGCAGGATGCTGAAGAGGCAAGAAAGGCCATTCTGGAGATCTTTGAAAAACACTATGTGAGGCAGGTGGTAAAGTCAAAGTCAATGGTTACCGAGGAGATTGGCCTGACCCGGTTTCTCGAGAAGAACGGCATTGATTGCCTGGAGACAGATTTGGGAGAGTATATCATACAGATCACGGACGACAGGCCCTATCATATTGTCACCCCGGCCATGCACTTGTCTGCGGAGGACGTGGCGGGCGTTTTTCATGAGCGCTTTGGTTTGCCGGCGGGGTCAACGCCGCAGGAGATCACCGCGTTTGTGCGCAACATCCTGCGAGAGAAATTCATCAAGGCACATGCCGCCATTACCGGCGCCAACTTCCTGGTGTCAGGTACGGGTTCCGTTGCCATTACCGAAAACGAAGGCAACGCCCTGATGGCTGTTTCCTTCCCCAAGATACACATTGCCGTGGCAGGCATTGAGAGGGTTGTTTCCTCATTGGAAGACCTGGACCTGTTTTGGCCGCTGCTGGCCAGCCATGGCACCGGGCAGGATATCACCGCTTACAACACCGTCATTAACGGGCCCCGGCGACAAGGGGAGGCCGGCGGCCCGGAACAGATGTTTGTGATCCTGCTTGACAACGGACGAAGCCGCCTGTTGTCTGCCATCCCCCAGCGGCGAAGCCTGTCGTGTATCCGTTGCGGCGCCTGCCTGAACGCCTGTCCCATATACCGCAACATCGGGGGCCATGCTTATGGAACAGTATATACCGGCCCCATCGGCGCGATCATCAGCCCCCACCTGTCTGGCAATATCCGGGAGAACATCCACCTGAGCCATGCCTCGAGCCTGTGTGGAAAATGCACCGAGGTTTGTCCGGCGGGCATAGACCTGCACCACCAGCTGTTACAGAACCGCCACCTGTCTGTCCGATTGGGCTACCCCCCCCGAAGCGAGCGCCTGGGCATGAAGATGGTCAAGAAGGCCATGAGCAACCCGGGGTGGCTGGACAAGCCGCCCCCCGCCATCAAAAACTTCTTTGCCAGGGTCCTGTTCGG
Organism: Bacteroidales bacterium; assembly: GCA_007125585.1. Taxonomy (GTDB): domain Bacteria; phylum Bacteroidota; class Bacteroidia; order Bacteroidales; family UBA7960; genus PUPG01. The sequence goes on along the minus strand of SLCY01000007.1, from coordinate 6,690 downwards.
AAAAGCATGGGGCCCCGGACGGGTGCTTCCGAAGGTGGTGAACAGCTTTAGGAGAAGATATACAAAGGGAGAACGTTAGGCCCGTATCAACATTCTGCGACTTCACCGACGCCGGCTAATAACTGTCACCAGTCACCATCCTGAAAGATTTCAGAACGCGGTATTCCGGCCCCTCCGGGCGCAAAGTGCTTTGAAAAAGGAAGAACTCCCCAACAGGTACATTGCCGAAAACGGTGTCGCGGTATTCTTCAATCAGTCCCCTGAGGGTTTCCGTTTCGGTGAGGTGTTTGATGCGGCCGACGGTCAGGTGGGGCACGAACAGCTTTTTGTCGGGAAGGTGGCCGAGCGGCTCGAGAGCCCTGTTCACTTTGTGGTACACGTTTTTGAGTCCAGCACCCTGGTTGATTCCCAGCCATATAACCCTTGGCATGCGCGGGTTTCCAAAGGTGCCGCAACCCTTGAGTTGAAAGTGAAAGGGTGTGGCGGCCGCCGCAGCTTGTTCAAGGGCCTCGACGATGGCGGGCTCCTTGTGTCCGGGGGTGTCACCGAAAAACTTAAGCGTGATGTGCAGGTTTTCCGGATGCACCCACTTGATACGTTCGCCGGCCATCGTCTCCCGAAAATCAGCGAGCACTTCACGTACAGCCTCGGTGGGCCGGACTTTCAGTGCACAGAAAAGCCTTTTCATGAGCAAATAATTTTGGCCAAATTAAGAAAAGATATTAATTTTGCAAACCAAATCGCGGGGAATTAGCTCAGTTGGCTAGAGCGTTTGGCTGGCAGCCAAAAGGTCACCGGTTCGAGCCCGGTATTCTCCACCAGGATTAGAATAAGAGCAACGCGCAAGAAGTAGTATGTAGCTGGTTTACAGCACGAATACATACTACTTGTTTTATATCAACGAACATCCATTCGACAGGACATGTTGCCGGCTGCAATAGAAGAGAAGACAAAGGAGCTGCTTGTTTCCCGGGCAGGTGAGCCAGTAGAGATCCGTCGCACAGGCGCGGTAGGAGGGGGGTGCATCAATGACGCCTGGGTTGTGGACACCAGTGCCGGGCGGGTTTTCGTTAAGCACAATGATGCAGGCCTTTACCCCGGGATGTTTGAAGCGGAGGCCAGGGGCCTTCAGCTGCTTGCCGATGCCGGGACGCTGAAGGTGCCGGAGGTTGTGGGCTGGGGTGATGCCGGCAGCCACAGTATGCTGGTGCTTGAATATATTGAGGGGGGTGTCCGGCGGGCCGACTTCTGGGAAGCTTTTGGCGCAGGGCTCGCGCAGATGCACCGGCAGAAGCCACAAACCGCCCGGTTTGGGCTCGACCACGACAACTACATCGGCAGCTTGCCTCAGCGAAACAAAAGGCATTCCGGGTGGGTCGATTTTTTCGTTGCCGAGCGGCTGGAGGTTCAGCTAAAGATGGCCCGGGATGCCGGAAAGGTAGGTAAAGAGATGGTGAGGATGTTCGGGGCGCTGTATCCGCATTTGCCTGACTTCTTTCCTGAAGAGCCGCCGGCGCTGCTGCACGGCGATTTGTGGAGCGGCAACTATATGACAGGACCGGAGGGGCAAGCGGCAATCATTGACCCGGCCGTATATTACGGACACCGATACATGGACCTCGGGATGAGCAAGCTTTTTGGCGGGTTCAGCACGGAGTTCTACCAGGCTTACGCCGAAGCCTATCCCATGGATGCCGCCTGGCAACAATGCATGGATATCGCCAACCTATACCCGCTCATGGTACATGTAAACCTCTTTGGCGGCGGCTATCCTGCCAGCGTGAAATCCGTCTTGCGGCGCTTCGCCTGAGGCCAGGATGATGTAACCTTTTGGGGCGCTGTACGTAAGAGAGAACAAGGGTTGGTGTGCTGATGGTCGCGGTGGCGGGAAGACATCACGGAGCGGCGCAGCGGAAACGAAAGCCCGCAACAATAAAGAGGCTATGAGACAAAAAGAGATATATTATTCGCACGACACAGATTTGAAGACCCCCAAAAAGGCCTTTGACCGGGCTTTTTTTGAAAAGCTGCCCAAGACCGACCTGCATTTGCACCTGGACGGATCGCTCCGGCCGGAAACCATCCTTGACCTGGCGATAAAGGACGAAGCAGACATTGGGGCCGACACGCTGAAAAAGCTGGAAAAGAAACTGCAGCCCGGAAAGACGCATGGATCGCTCAACGAATACCTGAAGGCTTTTGACCTGACCTTAAAGGTGTTACAAACTGAGGAATCGTTATACCGCGCCGCTTATGAGCTGGTTGAAGACAATGCCAGGGAGAATGTGCAATATTTTGAGGTGCGCTATTCGCCTATATTGCACACACAGAGGGACTTGACCGTGACCACCATCCTGGAATCGGTCGTCGAAGGGTTGAAAGATGCCGAGCGCGACTTTGGCATCAAGAGCGGTGTGATCGTTTGCGGCATCCGCAACATCTCGCCGGAGGTGAGCATGCAGATGGCTGAGCTTGCCGTCGCCTTCAAAAACAGGGGTGTGGTAGGATATGACCTGGCCGGTGCCGAATACAACTACCCGGCCCGTGACCATTTGGAGTCTTTCAACCTCATCCTTTCAAACAACATTAATGTGACCATCCATGCCGGAGAGGCCTATGGCCCCGACAGCATCCACCAGGCCCTGCATTATTGCGGCGCCCACCGCATCGGGCATGGAACACGGCTGAAAGAGGACGGCGACCTGCTCAACTACGTGAACGACCACCGCATCCCCCTGGAGATATGCCTGTCGAGCAACGTCCAGACACAAGCCGCTAAAACCCTTGAAACACATCCCTTTAAATTTTATTTGGACCTCGGACTAAGGGTTACCCTCAACACCGACAACCGCCTGGTAACCCACACCACCATGACAGACGAATATTTCCTGGCCTATAAAACCTTTAAGCTTACCCCGCAAAACATTCTGGACCTGGTGATCAACGGGATCAAATCCGCCTTCATCCCCTTTGAATACAAGAAGTGGTTCCTGCGCGACGCTAAACAAAAGACGATCGAGCTGATCAACGGGTACGATGAGGCGAAGGATTGAATGTTCAAACACCTTTATACAAAAGCAAACAATATCAGGAAAACTCATCCGGCGCTGGTGAATGTACTCCTGTTTGCAGCCATCACCTTTGGCTTTCATCTCATCTGGAAGGTGTTCCAGCAAACCATAGAGAGTGCAGGGTGGTATATTTTGCTGGGTGAATGGTTTGCCACACGCGCATATACCATTGCTGTCTGGATCAACCTGAACATCCTTGGCCTTGATATGACCACGGGCGAACCCAACCTGATGCGTTTTGCCGGCAGCGGCTCTGTTTTGATCGATCAAACCTGTTCGGGGCTGAAGCAGTTCTACCAGGTTATCGTGTTGTTTGTGCTGTTTCCCGGGCCATGGCGTCACAAGCTTTGGTTTATCCCGGCAGGGCTGCTGATCATGCACTGGACCAACATCTTCCGTGTGGTCGGGCTTTCGTTGACCATGGCCCGTGTTCCGCAGCACTGGGACTTTGTCCACGACTGGATGCTGAGGCCTTTTTTCTACGTGATCCTCTTTTCCCTGTGGGTTGTATGGGTGGAGCTGCTTTCGGACCGAAGCCCCGGAAAGGCCCAATAACCGGTGATGCGGTACTCCCGCGAACAGGTGCGTGCCGTTGTTTGTCTTCCCAGGGTGATCGGGCAGCGCATTATCACAATATCCTTACCTTTGCATACAACAGATCTTTGCCAGCAATGAGTGAACAGATCAAACATGAGTGCGGCGTGGTGTTGATGCGCCTGCTGAAGCCCCTGGAGTACTACGTTTCGCACCATGGCACCGTGTTTTATGGGCTTGACAAGCTTTACCTTTTGATGGAAAAGCAGCACAACCGCGGACAGGATGGTGCGGGCCTGGGTTGTATCAAGTTCGACGTGCCGCCGGGCACCCGCTATATGAACCGCATCCGCAGCAACAAAGCAAACCCCATCCAGGATATTTTTGAGCGGATCCACAGGAAAATGGATGAGGCCACCCGTTCACAGCCGGGGCGCCTGCAGGATGTGCAATGGCTCAAGCAAACACAGGACTTTGCCGGCGAACTGTTTTTGGGGCATCTCCGCTATGGCACCTACGGTCGCAACGAAGAGGCATACTGCCACCCCTTCCAGCGAGAAAACAACTGGATGTCGAAGAACCTGATGATTGCCGGAAACTTTAATCTCACAAATGTTGACGAGCTGTTCAGCAGCCTGTTGCACATCGGGCAGCATCCGAGCGAGACAAGCGACACGGTCACCATCCTGGAGAAGATGGGCCACTTTCTTGATGGAGAGAACGAAAGCCTTTACCGCCGTTTCAAGAATGAGGGGTTCAGCAAGAAGGAGATCTCCCCGCTGATAGCCCGCGACCTTGACCTTGCCAACGTGTTGTTGAACGCCAGCAAGTATTGGGATGGCGGCTATGTGGTGGCGGGCATGGTCGGGCATGGCGACGCTTTTGTCATGCGTGACCCTTCAGGGATCCGCCCGGCCTTTTACTATCAGGATGATGAGGTGCTGGTTGCCGCAAGCGAGCGGCCGGCGATACAGACCGCTTTCAACATCCCTGTGGAAAGCATCCGGGAGCTGACGCCCGGTCATGCGCTGATCGTGAAGCGCGACGGAAGGGTGTTTGAAACAAGATGCCAGGAGCCCCACAAGAAAACGGCATGCTCTTTCGAACGCATCTATTTTTCGAGGGGCACCGACGCCGACATTTACCGGGAGAGAAAACGGCTGGGCAAACAACTGGTCCCCGCCATTCTTAAAACCATTCACTACGACCTTGACAACACCCTCTTTTCTTATGTCCCAAACACCGCCATTGCCGCCTTCAAGGGCATGGTAGAGGGGTTAAACGATTTTTGTGATGAGGTAAAGAAAGACCGCATCCTCCAGATGGAGGGCAAATACGACCCGGAGGCGCTGCAAAAGGTCCTGTCGCTGAGGCCCCGCATAGACCAGGTGGCGGTCAAGGATGCGAAGCTACGGACCTTCATCACCGAAGACAGGAAACGCGAACAGCTCGTGACACACGTTTATGACGTCACATACGGCGTGGTAAACCGCGGCACAGACTCGCTTGTGGTGATCGACGACAGCATTGTGCGCGGCACCACGCTGAAGCAGAGCATCGTCCGGATACTTGACCGGCTTGGACCCCGTGTGATCGTCATTGTGTCGTCGGCCCCACAGATACGCTATCCCGACTGTTATGGCATTGACATGACCAGGCTGGGTGACTTCATCGCGTTCAGGGCAGCCATAGAGCTGCTGAAAGACACCGGCCGCGAAAACATCATCAACGAAGTTTATAAAGACTGCAAAACACAGCTGCTAAAACCCGCCGGGGAAGCAGACAATGCAGTAAAAGCCATTTACAGGCCATTTCGGCCCGAGCAGATCTCCGCGAAGATCGCTGAGATGTTGCACCCGCCTGAAGTGCAGGCCCGGCTGGAGATCGTCTACCAGTCGATAGAAGACCTCCATAAAGCGTGCCCGGGACATCTGGGTGACTGGTATTTTACCGGCAACTATCCCACCCCGGGCGGAAACAACGTGGCCAACCGGTCGTTTGTCAATTATATCGAAGGAAGACAGGAAAGAGCGTATAGGTTAATTAGTTAATTAGCTAATTAGCTAATTAGCCAATTAGTTTAATTAGCCAATTAGCACATCAGCACATTGGCACATCAGCACATTGGCACATCAGCACATCAGCAACCGGTCTTTATAAAAACCGTATAACAGCAAAATTCAACCACAACCGTCTAAAAACGCCAGCACCGTGTCTACGTACATCAAAAACCTGATCCTTCAGGGGGAGCATCAGCAGCAGGATTTCAAGTTCCAGGTGAATGACAGCCGCAAGATTGCCCGCACGCTGGTTGCCTTTGCCAACACCGACGGGGGCAAGCTACTCATCGGGGTGAAAGACAACGGGGTGATCGCGGGCATCCGTACGGAGGAAGAGTATTATATGATTGAGGCGGCGGCCAGCATGTATTGCAAGCCGGAGATGGACTTCGCTTCCCGGCACTGGAACATTGACGGAAAGAGGATCCTGGAGGTTGATGTGGCGCGCGCCCAGGCAAAGCCCGTATATGCACGGACCGATAATGGCAAATGGATGGCATGGGTGCGCGTGGGCGACCAGAACATCCTGGCCGACACCATCATGATAAAGCTATGGAAGCGGCAAAAGAGTCCCAGGGGCACGGTGATCCGCTACTCGGAAAACGAAAAGTTTTTACTCGATTACCTGAGCACCCATCCCACGACAACCCTAAGGAAATACTGTCGCCTGTCAGGCCTTCCGCGCCATTTGGCCGAGAATGTCATCGTCGACCTGATGGCAGCCGGCCTGGTGGAAATGGGACAGAACGAACACCACAGCTGGTTTCGCCTGAAAGACCCGGAGGAGTAGCACAGCAGTTAATTAGCCAATTAGCTAATTAGCTAATTAAAATCAGCACATCAGCACATCAGCACATTAGCACATCAGCACATCAGCACATCAGCACATCAGCACATTGGCACATCAGCACATCAGCACATCAGCACATCAGCACATTGGCACATTGGCACATCAGCACATCAGCACATCAGCACATTAGCACATCAGCACATCAGCACATCAGCACATTAGCACATCAGCACAT
>SLCY01000084.1 GCA_007125585.1 Bacteroidales bacterium | reverse complement strand
CTGATCCTCCTGATGGAGGTGATGTAAGTGGCGCAGGCAGTTATCAAGAGGGAGAAGAAGTTGGTTTAACAGCTACTGCTAACCAGGGCTGGGAGTTTGTTCAGTGGACGGGCGACACGGACCATATGGACGACCCGCTGAATGCAACCGCCACGGTGACCATACCTGCCGGTAATGTAACGCTAACGGCAAATTTTCAGGAGGAAGATGATTATGGAATTATTTACGGTGACGGGGTGTCAGATATTGATGGAAACGAGTACATTACCGTAATCATAGGAGATCAGGAATGGATGGCCGAAAACCTGCGGGTCACCAGATACAGAAACGGGGTCGCCCTGAACACGGGATTAGATAACACGGAATGGGCAAACACCACAGAAGGTGCTTATGCTATCTATGATTACGATGCATGGAATACGGATGGCATCAACTCTCCCGAAGAAATGGTAGCAGCTTATGGCAAACTTTACAATTGGTATGCAGTCGATGACTCCAGGGGCATATGCCCTGAGGGTTGGAGCGTTCCCAGCCATGATGAGTGGACACAGCTGGAACAATATATATGCAATGTACTCGGTAATTCAGATTGTGAAACCCAATTTCCTTATGATAATACAACAACAGGAAGCAGAGGAACCAATGAAGGCGGTGCCTTAAAATCCTGCCGGCAGGTAAACTCACCAGCAGGTGGTGACTGCGATACCTCTGAACATCCCCGGTGGGCCTCGCATGCCACAATCTACGGATTTGATGCGTTCGGAACTTCACTTCTTCCAGGCGGCTACCGTTGGTCAAATGGAAGTTTGTCTGGAATAGGGTACAACGGTACCTATTGGACCTCAAGCGAGTATTCATCGACATTTGCCTGGTACCGGGAGGCGAATAGAGGCCACAATAATGTTCACCGGACCCGCCTCAATAAGGGTTTTGGGTTCAACGTCCGTTGCATTCGGGATACCTCTGACTAAACATCGTACAACCTGAACCTTGGAGTGAATCCATCCGGTTTCGAAAGTTTTTTTGTTTTTTGAGATGGGATTGACACAATGACAACCAAAAGTTGACACAGATATCTGGTCTCTACGCCCCCCCTATCTGCATCTCGCTGACGCGGAAGGTCGGGGCGGTAAACGACCTGGCCATGTCGAGGTCATCGGCCATCATATCGATGTTTCGCAAGATATCGTCAGCGCTGCCTGCGATGGTCAGGCCCTGCACCGGATGGCTGATCTGGCCGTTCTCTATCCAAAAACCACTGGCTCCTCCGCTGTAGTTGCCGTTGACGGGGTTGATGCCATAGCCGGTCACCCCTTTCAGCAGCAGACCCCGCTGGGTGTTTGCAAGGATCTCCTCCGGGGTATGCGGACCGGCTTTCAGGTACAGGTTGTGCGTGCCGATGCCGGGCAGGCTTGTAAACCCACCCCTGGAAGCATTGCCTGTGCTTTCGACACCTGCCCTAAGTGCTGCATGGGTGTTGTATAAAAAACTGCGCAGCACGCCTTCTTCAACCAATGTCCTTGTTCCGGCAGGCACCCCTTCCCCGTCAAAAGGCTTGCTCCCCATGCCCCTGCGACGAAGGCCGTCGTCAACGATGGTCAACAGCCCGGAAGCAAAAACCTCATCCATGGCATCCTTCAAAAAGCTGGCCCCCTGCAGCACCCTCTCGCCATTGATGGCCGCAATGATACCACCGACAATCGACCGGGCTACGGCAGGGTCAAAGATCACGGCGGCACGCTGGGTGGAGACCATCCTTGGGTCCACCATCTCATAAGCCTTTTTTGCTGCCGCCGCCCCGATCTTTTCAAGGGGCTCCATGTCTTCAAAGAACCTCCTCGAACAAGATTCCCAGCCGGTATGCCGCTGATCGCCTTTCTCAGCCACGACGCTTACTCCAACATAACAGGATGATGAGCGATACGTTTTGAGCATGCCGTTGGAGTTGGCAATGATGATCTCAGACTCGCCCTCACCAAATGAGGCACCAGAGCTGTGGGTGATGCGCTCATCCTTCATGGCATAGGCCTCCAGTTCCAACGCCATCCCAATTTTCTTTTCCATGGGCAGCCTGGCGATCTCCGGGTCATACAACCCTTCCACCTCCTGGTGGGGCATATCGTCAGGCAGCCTGTTATGCTCGTCAGGTGTGGTAAGCCTAGCAAAGGCAATGGCCCGCTCAAGGGTGTCATTGAGTGAACGATCATTAAAATCATTGCAGTGGCTGAAGCCCATGCCTCCATCCACCAGGACACGAAAGCCAACACCACCGGCAGCCGCCTCCTGTATGGTCTCAATGTCCTCGTTGCGGACCCGTACAGTCAGGTTCCGGCTGTTCTGGATATATACCTCCACCTCCCTTGCACCCATACGGCGCCCACGTCCGATCAGTGTGTCTGCCAAATATAAGTTATCCATTGTCTGTCAGTTTTTAATGAAATATCAATTCGCTACCCACGGCTTCCACCCACGTTGATCCCGCGTATCCGAACGGTGGGCTGTCCGGCGGTTACTTCGGCCATCTGGCCCTTGCCGCATATTCCCGGGCCAAAGGCCAGGTCGTTGCCCACAGCATCAATGCTGGAGATCACCCCCATACAGCTGCCGATAAGGGTGGCACCCCTGATGGGGTAAGTTTTACGGCCATTTTCTATCATGTAGGCTTCCCGGCAGGTGAAGTTGAAGATCCCCGTCACCGGGTTCACACTGCCACCACTCAGGCTTTGCACATAGATGCCCGACCTGGTGTCAGCCAGGATCTCTTCCGGTGTGTTTTCACCAGGCTCGATAAAGGTATTGGTCATCCTGGGGATGGGTATGTGACGGAATGATTCCCTCCGCCCGTTGCCTGTCCGGTGAAGATCCAACTGCTTGGCACTCAATATATCAGTCATATATCCTTTGAGTACCCCTTTGTCAATCAACAAATTACGTTGTGCCTGTGTGCCTTCGTCATCAAAATTGATGGTCCCCCTGAAATTGGGCAAGGTGCCATCATCCACCATGGTAAAGACCTCTGTCGCCACCTTCTGGCCCATCTTGCCTGTAAAGGCACCGATCCCTTTGGCGATATTGTCAGCTTCCAGCGGATGGCCTACTGCCTCGTGGATCAACACGCCACCGAAGCCATTTTCCATCACCACGTCCATGGTGCCGGCCGGTGCATCCTCCGCATCCAGCATGGCAATTGACTCCCGGGCAGCCCTTTCTGCCACCGACTCAGGGGTGTCCTTTTCGAACAGCTCAAAGCCACTGTGTTCGCTGATCCGCTCGCGCGACATGTGCCTGTTGGTGCCGTCATCGCTCATCGTCTGGACGATGAAGAACAACAGGGGCAGCTCGTCGCGCAGATAAAGGCCCTCACTGTTGGCGATCACCCGGCTGCGAACCTGGTCATTATAGTCGATCAGCGCCATGCGTATGCGCGGGTCATAATCGAGGGCCGCCTGGTTAGCCCTTTCCATAATCTCTATCCGGCGGCTGTCCGCAATATCCTCCAGGGGTTTATGAACCGTGACAAAGGACTCACGCTTTCCTTCAGCGATATTCACAGGCGTGATACTTTTCCCGTTCCGGGCCACATACGAGGCAACCTCCGCCGCCCGCATCAGGTTCTCTTCTGTGATTTCCTCTGTATAGGCATAACCGGTCTTGTCGCCGGAGATCACCCGGACGCCAGCCCCCTGGCTGACCCCATAAAGGCCACTCCTGAACCTGGACTCCTCCATGATGATCTGTCGCAAAATGCGCCCCTCCAGGTATACATCCGCAAAATCACCACCCTGCTTCAAGGCTTTTGCAATAACCCTGTCAAGGGCGGCCTTGTCCGTTTCGAGCCCGGGACCAACATTTGCAGTAAACCCGCTGCACGAAACCATATGCGACAGCAAGGGCGGCGCTGCGACAATGGCAATGCCACCTTTTAATCCCATCTCAAGAAACCGCCTGCGCGGCATAGAGACTGAGGGAACATAATTGTTGCTCATAATGTTATTTTTTGATGAGTACTTCAGAAGATCTCTTTCGAAGGCCGGTCGAATGAACAGGTTGATGTCAAAAACCCGGGATTGTTTGCGTTCAACAACCAAATTTCCATAGGGTAAAAATAGGAAATTTTATTTGTTTATGTCAGCCGGAGACCTATTGTTAGAAATTTTATCTTTGTATAAAAATGCAACCTGTTGGATTGCTATCAAAACAAGGGATCAAATGAGCAAACTGGATGCAAAGTTATTGATCATCGACGATGATGAGGATGTATTGCTTGCCGCAAAGCTTTTCCTGAAGCAGCACATCAAGGTCGTCCATACTGACCCGGACCCCAACAACATCCCGATGTTGTTGAAGAACGAGAATTATGACATGATGCTCCTTGACATGAACTTTTCGCGTGATGCCACCAGCGGAAAGGAGGGTTTTCACTGGTTGAACAACATCCTTGAGATCGACCCGAGCATTGCGGTCATACTGATCACGGCGTATGGCGACATTGAGCTGGCGGTACAGGGGGTCAAGGAGGGAGCCACCAACTTTCTGCTCAAGCCCTGGGACAACAAGAAGTTGCTGGCCACGATCACGACCACCCTTGAAGCACAACGTTCAAGGAAAGAGCTTCAGGATCTGCGTTCCAAACAAAAGTTCCTGATAGAACAGGGCGACCAGCCCTACAGCCACATCATCGGTGAGTCGGAGTCCATGATGTCGGTACTGAACACGGTCCAAAAGGTGGCCGTCACCGATGCCAACGTACTGATCCTTGGCGAGAACGGCACAGGGAAAGAAGTAATTGCCAGGGCGTTGCACCGTGCCTCCCTGCGTAAGGACCAAGTGTTTATCAGTGTCGACCTGGGTGCCATCAGTGAAACATTGTTTGAAAGCGAGCTCTTTGGATACAAGAAGGGGGCTTTTACAGATGCCAAGGAAGACCGGCCGGGAAGGTTCGAAGCGGCGAACAAGGGCACCATATTCCTTGATGAGATCGGCAACCTGACCTTGCCTTTACAGTCCAAGCTTCTGAGTGTCATTCAAAACCGGAAACTGGTGCGCCTTGGATCCGTCAAAGAGATCCCTGTGGATGTGCGCCTGATCTGTGCCACCAACATGCCGCTCTATCAGATGGTCGATCAGGGAAAGTTCCGTCAGGACCTGCTGTACCGCATCAACACCGTCGAAATAAACCTGCCGCCACTCCGCGAAAGGAAGGAGGACATCCCCTTGCTGGTTAACCATTTCCTTGAGATTTACTGCAAGAAGTACAAGATGCCCAACAAGCGTCTTCATGCCAACACCCTAAGGCGCTTAGAGAAGCATCACTGGCCCGGCAACATCAGGGAGTTGCAACATGCCGTGGAGCGTGCTGTCATCATGAGCGACTCCAACGTACTGCAACCCAACGATTTTTTTATCTCACAACAGCAGGATAAGTCAGAAAACGATATTCCTGAAGCAGCCACCAACCTGGAAGCCACTGAAAAAATGCTGATCAGGAAAGTGGTCGACAAACATGGCGGCAACATCAGCAAAGCAGCCAAGGAACTGGGAATCACCCGCGCATCGCTATACAGACGAATAGAAAAATATGAACTTTAGGAATTTCCGATTCATGGTGGTCGGCAGGGTGCTGCTGATCATGCTATCAGTGGTGGTGGTGCTGTGGGTCATCCAAAGGCCGGAATACGTCATCAGTTCCATTATCCTGGCCCTGCTGATCATCATACAGGTCGCCGGACTGGTTAAATACGTGGAACGTACCAACCGGAAGCTTTCTGTTTTTTTTGATGCGATACGCCATAGCGATTTCTCTTCCTCCTTTTCAGACCAGGGGCTCGGAAAAAGTTTCGACGACCTGAACCAGGCCTTCAATGAAGTGATCGCTGAATTCCAGAAAACACGGGCCGAAAAAGAAGAGCATTTCAACTACCTGCATACCGTCGTCCAGCACGTGAGCAACGCCATCATCGTTTATAAAAAGGATGGTAAGGTAACCATGCTCAACAATGCATTCAAGCGGATGTTCCGGATCAGCAACCTGCGTTTTATCGATGAGATGGACAAGATCGACAAAAACCTTTCCGAATTGCTGCAAAACATAAAGGCCGGAGACAGTGAGCTGATCAAGGTTTTTCATGACAATGAGCTGCTGCAGCTTTCCATCAGGGCTACCGAGTTTCGGATGCAAGCATCGGACTTTGTCCTTGTGTCCTTGCAAAATATCCACACTGAGCTGGAAGCCAAGGAGATGGACTCCTGGCAAAAGCTTATCCGGGTTCTCACCCACGAGATCATGAACTCCATCACACCCATCGTATCGCTGTCGTCAACCGTGAAGGGCTTACTGATCGATGAGGAAAGCGTGAAGCTGAAAAGCGAGATAGACCCCGACGATGTGGAGAGCGCACAAAGTGCCCTGAACACCATCGAGAGAAGGAGCCAGGGCCTGCTGAACTTCGTGGAGGTATACCGCAACCTGACCCGTATCCCCAAGCCAAGCTTCCGCCATTTTGAGATCGGTGTGCTGTTCAGCAATATTGAACAACTGCTGCAGCCAAAGGTCGCTGAACGCAATATAAGTTGTGTTTACAGGGTGGTACCGCCCGGATTGAAACTTACTGCCGACCCTGACCTGGTAGAACAGGTGCTCATCAACCTTGTTATCAACTCAATACATGCTGTCCAGCAAGCCGAAAGCCCCAAAATTCAGATCCTGGCCACCAATGAGGGCTTCAACAAGATAAGCATATCTGTCAGCGACAACGGCTATGGGATCAAACCCGATAACATGGAACAGATCTTTGTGCCTTTCTTTACCTCGAAAAAAGAAGGCTCCGGAATCGGCCTGAGCCTGGCACGGGAGATCATGCGCCTGCATAAAGGAAACATTACAGTCAAATCCAAACCACAGGTAGAGACCAAATTTACCCTGCACTTCTGACAAGTGTCCGCTTGCGACAATTTATCCACTCCAACACTTCTGACAAGTGTCCGCTTGCGAACGTTTGTTGTTGTATAGTGAACACCCCTCCCTGATTTTATCACCCTCCGTTTATCACAACTCACTCTCCAACAAACCCTTACCCCTGTTGGCATGTTTTTCGTTGCATTTATCCGGGTGGCTGTAATCCGCAGAAACCCGTTTGTCAAATATTTATACCACAGAACCATGAAAAGGACCACATCATTTTTGACCTTCTTTGTTTTTATGTTCTTGTCTCCCCTCAATGTAACTTCCCAAAGTCCCTGGAGCCTGCAAGATTGCACAGATCATGCCCTGGAGAACAACCTTGACATCCGCAGGCAGCGTCTTGACGCCGAGAGGGCTGGCCACGATCTCGTTCAAAGCTATGCCAACGTGCTGCCGACCCTTGGGGCTGGGACCAGCGTCGGCTTCAACCTGGGGCGAAGCATCGACCAGGTCACCAACGAATTTTTCACCGAACGTATCGCCTCCCAGCGAATGCTCGCCAGCAGCGACCTTCATATCTTCGCAGGGTTCCGGACCATCAACAATATCCGGTACAACCTGGCACGGCAAACGGCGTTCCGGTACGATACAGAAAAGATGGAGAACGACATGATACTGACCATCGCCAATGCATACCTTCAGATCCTGTATTTTGAAGACATGCTGGAGGTGGCACAGCAACAGCTGGAGATCTCCCGTCAACAGGTGGAACGTACCCGTATCCTATATGAAGGGGGCACGGTGTCGAGGGGTGACGTGCTCGAAACAGAAGCGATGGCAGCAGAAGAGGAGGTGCGCGTCACCAATACGAAGAACCATCTTGACCTTGCCTACCTGGAGCTGATACACCTTCTTGAGCTGGATCCCGAAAAGGATTTTTCCATCGAACACCCGGAAATAAAAATAGAAGAAATTCCATTTTTATATGATCCCGGATTGGTGGTCGAGAAAGCCCTTCACATTGAACCTTCTGTGACCGCTGCCAGGGAGCGAATTGCCATGGCAGAGAACGGACTGGCCATCACCAGGGGGCAGCGGATACCCACCCTGTCGCTCCACACTGGCCTTGGAACAGCCTATTCCGAAGCCTTCAAACGAGTTCCCAACAACCTCGCAAAAAACACTCCCGCAAGTGTCACCGCCCAAAGCCCGGTGATGGCTCTTGACGCAAATAACGGCATGCCAGCTCCGGAAACGGTCCCTTACCGCGACCAGCTTTCGGAAAACTATTACCGGTCCGTACAGCTGACACTGAACATCCCCATCTTTAACCATCTGCGTGTACGAACCAATGTTCAACATGCACGCATCGATCTCGAACAGGCCAGGATAGGCTACCAACGCACAAAAAACAACCTGAGCCAGATCATCCACCAGGCTCACGCCGACGCCCTGGCAGCCTACCAGGAATATGTAAGCAACACCAAAGCACTGGAAGCCGCCAAAGAGTCTTTTCAGTTTTCAGAACAGGGCTTTGGCCTCGGACTGGTAAGCACGCTCGAATACAACGAAGCAAAAGCGCGCCTCAACAGGGCCGAAGTAAGCGCCCTGCAGTCGGTGTATGAGTTTGTCTTCAAGGTGAAGATCCTGGAGTTCTACCAGGGAGAAGGCTTCGTCCTGTAACCTGGCCGTTCACAAAAGCATCAACAGACCAGTACAACATCGCGCAGCCTTGAGCGCCGTTAGGAACCCCGGCTCCCCGATGTGGTCTCTGACCCCTGTCAGCCATCTCACAGAGACACCATTTGTCATCATGCCTATGGTGTTTCCATCAGGAAAAAGAGCAGCTCCCTGAGAAATTCATCCGGCTGCTCGGCATGAAGCCAGTGACCGGCACCAGGGATGGTTTTTATCCTTGCCTGCGGAAAGAGAGATACGATCAGCGGGAAGTCCCTGTCGGGGATATAATCAGAATGTCCACCACGGATAAACAAAACGGGCTTGTCAAAAGGGATGGGTGTGTCAATGGATTTGAATATCTCATGAAGGTTCTCCCTGACGGCTTCCAGGTTGATGCGCCAGCCAAGACTGCCCCGGTCTTTCCAATAGAGGTTCTTTTGCAGGAACTGCCTGAGCCGCTGACTGGGGATGAGGCCTTTCAATGCGGTGGCGGCCTCCTGGCGGCCGTTGTATTGTCCGAAGTCAGCCGACAGCAAAGCATCAATAATGCCACGATGGGTTTCGCCATGTGTGCCTGACGCCGGACTGATATCCACAACCACCAGCTTCCTGACCCTCTCAGGATAGTCAATGGAGAACTGCATGGCTGTCTTGCCGCCCATGGAGTGACCAAGAAGGAACACCTGGTCAAGGGCAAGGGAATCCAAAAATTCAAGCAGATCATCCACCATGGCAACGTAATTGTGAATGCCGCTGTGCCCCGAACGGCCATGGTTGCGCTGGTCCGGCACAAAAACATGAAAGCCCTCCTCCGAAACATTTTTGGCAAAGGATACCCAGTTGTCCGACATGCCAAACAAACCATGCAATATCACCAACGGCTGAAGACCTTCTTCACCAAATTCCCTGTAATATAACTGCACTTTTTTCTTTAGTAGTTTGTCACAATACATGCCACCTGTTAAGTTCAGTGGCATGAATAAAGGAAGTAACACTAACTGGCGGGTTGAAACATGAGCGTCCGGCCTTCCGTGATCTGTTAAACATCAACTTTCTTCGTTGCCTGCTGCCTGTTTCTTACCGTTTATCCCTTGTCCAGACACCTTAAATACAGCTGTATGGTGTTCTGAAGCCCAAAATACAGCGCATCCGATATCAGTGCATGCCCGATTGACACCTCCAGCAGATGTGGAACGTTCACGGCAAAAAACCGCAGGTTGTCGAGGTTCAGGTCGTGTCCGGCATTGACACCAAGGCCTGCCTCATGGGCTGCCTGCGCAGCTTTGGCAAACGGCGTCACAGCCGCTACTTGGTCTTCCGGGAACTGTTCCGCATAAGGTTCGGTATACAACTCCACCCTGTCGGTGCCCACATCGGCAGCCCTGGCAATCATCTCCAGGTCCGTTTCAATAAATATCGAGGTGCGTATGCCGTGTGACTGCAACTCTGCAATGACATCGGTTAACAACTCCCTGTGCCGGACAGTGTCCCAGCCTGCATTGGAAGTCAGAGCATTGGGCGGATCAGGCACCAGGGTCACCTGCTCAGGCTTCACCCGGGCAACAAGGTCAAGAAACCTGCGCGACGGATAACCCTCAATGTTAAATTCCGTTGAAACAACCGGCCTAAGGTCAAGCACATCCTGATAACGGATGTGACGCTCGTCAGGCCTCGGATGAACAGTGATCCCCTGGGCGCCGAAACGCTCACAGTCAACAGCCGCCCTGATCACATCTGGTATGTTGCCCCCCCGCGCATTGCGCAACGTGGCAATCTTATTGATATTTACACTCAATCGTACCATGGGGCTTTTTAAGGCAAAGCTATGAAATTAATGCGATAATATGCTAATTTTGGACACGTGACACCATGCCGGAGGGTTGAAAAGAAGACTCAAAGGTTGAATAACCAATAAAAAAAATATTACCTTCACAAAAAATAACAACGGGGATACCCATGCGCGCCAAAGACATACTCAGCAGCCTTGTAATGCCTTTGAAACCTTCAGATCCGGGAAGCCTGGCCTTAAACTGGATGGAAGAGCTGGGCGTGTTGCACCTTCCGGTGGTAGAAAATGAAAAATACCTGGGGCTGGTAAAAAACGAAGACATATACAGCCTGGAAGATGTTGATGAACCATTGGGGAAAACCAGGTTGCCCCTGATCAGGTCCTACGCAAAAACCGACCTGCATTTTTTTGAGGTGCTGCGTATGGCTGCCACGGAAAAGCTTTCGCTGGTGCCGGTACTGGACCAACACAACCATTATAAAGGGAGCATCACCCAGGCGGATATCATACAGGCGATGGCAAATTTCACGTCCGTATCACAGCCTGGAGGCATCATCGTCCTTGAGATCAGCGCACAACAATATTCACTGAGCGAAATCTCACGTATCATCGAAGCAAACGATGCGAAAGTCCTGAGTACCGCCATCACCTCGGCTGCCAACAGCACAAAACTGGAAATCAGCTTGAAGGTCAGCGTGATGGACCTGTCTTCCATCATCCAGACCCTGAACCGCTACGACTACATCATCAAGGCTTCTTTTGCAGAAGAAAGCCAGTATGATACCCTGCTGAACGAAAGGTTTGATTTGTTGATGAAGTTCCTGAACACTTAAGCGACCAGAGGATGTGCAATGAACAAAAGGATCGTTTGTTTGGTATTCTTAGTTTATGTGGCCGCCTGGCCGGCCTGCAGGCCGCTGTATTCAACCTCCGCAGAGGAGAATGTCAGCGGGCACAGCGCCCCGGAAATCTATTCTGCTGACACCATCCTGCTTCCCTTTCCCGAAGTAACGATCGACACCATCTTGTTTGAAGGCCACAGGCTCACGCGCGACAGGACGGTGCGGCGCGAACTGCTTTTCCGGTCCGGCGACACCCTGAACACCAAAGAGCTGGCAAAAAAAACCGTTGGCAGCCGGTCAAATCTGATGAAGACAGGGTTGTTCAATTTTGTGGAGGTAACCATTGATGAATCCGCATATCCTTCATTGGTTGTCACCTATACGTTAATAGAACGCTGGAACATATGGCCCATCCCAATTTTGGAGCTTGACGAACCAAACCTGAATCAGTGGCTTGAAAATCCTTCATTTTCAAGAATTAACTATGGGGTCAACCTGCTGGTGATCAATGCAACCGGAAGAAATGAACGCATCCGGCTGGCAGCCAGGGCGGGGAATGTACAAACCCTTCATTTTCTTTTAAAAACCCCCTACTGGGGCAAAAAACAAAACCTGAGATGGGAACTTTGTTACAGCCTCGACAGGACAAAGCGGCGTGCCTACAACACGGAAAGGAACGAGCAACTGTTTGTGAAGCTTGCCGATGACTATGCTGCCAATGAACACCTGCTTGCAAGCCGCCTGACTTTCCGCCCGGGTCATAACAACACCCACAGTATGGCCGTTGGCTATCATAACCACCATTATGCAGACACTTTGCTGACATTGAACCCCCGCTTCGGGCCGGACGGTAAAAACAGCTTTTCTTTTTTCAGCTTAAGCTATTCCTTTCAACGCGACCGCCGCAACATCATTGCCTATCCCCTGGACGGCCATCTGATCGATGGCAGCATAACCCGCAAAGGCCTGTCAATACTCAGTCAAGAAAACATGGACGTCACCACCCTTGAGGGAACGATCAGGCATTATATCCCCCTGCGCCCCAAATGGTATGCAGCATGGAGCATCAACGGTAAATGGAGCGAAGGTTCCACCCTTTCCTACTTTGACCAGCAGGGTCTGGGCTTTAGCCGCTCCCTGATCAGGGGGTATGAAAACTATGTGGTTGACGGACACAAGTTCCTGGTAATTAAATCCAACCTCAAATACAACCTGCTGCCGGAAAGGGTCTCTGAACTCGGGTTTATCCGTACCAAAAAATTCTCCCTCATCCATTACGCCATCTACTTGAATATTTTTGCCGATGCAGGCATCATCAACGACCGGCACTTCAATGAGAACAACAACCTGGCGAACAAATGGCTTGCCGGGGCAGGATTGGGCCTCGACTTCCACACCTATTACGATACCGTCATGCGGACCGAGTTAACCCTGAACAGGCACGGCAAAGCCGGTTTATTCTTTCACCTGAGGGCACCTATATAATTTTGCAGTGCTGCCCTTTAATCGATGAAGCGTTCCCCGGCAGGGAACAGGCAAGAAAGGAGGTGGCAGGCCCGTTTCCGAAACAAACTAAACAAAAAACCAACCCATGTGTTTTGCCAAAAAACTTTTATCTTTAACCCCAATCCAAATCTCAAATTAATCCCAGTGTATGAAAACCAGGCCACGATTGTCATTTTGGCAGATATGGAATATGAGTTTCGGCTTTTTGGGCATTCAGTTCGGCTTTGCCCTTCAGAATGCGAATGTCAGCCGGATTTTTGAGACCCTTGGCGCACAGGTGGAGGCCATCCCGATATTATGGATCGCCGCTCCTGTGACAGGCCTCATCGTCCAACCCATCGTAGGGTACATGAGCGACAACACCTGGACCCGGCTCGGCCGTCGCAGGCCTTATTTCCTTTTCGGGGCCATTGGCGCCTCCATCGCCCTGATCCTGTTACCGACAGCGCCACTTTTATGGATTGCCGTGGGCATCTTCTGGATACTCGGGGCCAGCATCGATATGTGCATGGAGCCCTTCAGGGCATTTGTCGGCGACATGCTTCCGCCCGACCAGCGAAACAAGGGCTTTGCCATGCAAAGCTTCTTTATCGGCACAGGCTCGGTCATCGCCTCCATGCTGCCATGGCTTCTGACCAATGCGTTCAATGTGGCCAACATAGCTCCGGAAGGCCAGGTGCCACCCTCCGTCCGACTGGCCTTCCTGATCGGCGGCATCGTGTTTTTCAGCGCAGTGGCCGTAACGGTATTCCGCACCAGGGAATATTCACCCGAACAACTCAAAGAATTTGAAGAGCTTGAAAAAGGGAAAGATAGAGTCGCCAGGGACCACCAGTCAGGAGAACTGCTGCCCTATACACGCTTCAGCAGACCATCTGTCCTGTGGATCCTTTTTGGGGCCGTGCTCACCTTCCTGGTTTACAGGTACGACTTCATCCGCAGCGACCTCTATATCCTTACGTTTGGCTTCATGATATTCGGCATTATCCAATTCGTCGCCGGCAAGCTCATCAAAAGCGAAATGACCAAAAACGGTTTTGTTACCGTGGTCAACGACCTGTTTCGCATGCCAAAGACCATGGGTCAGCTGGCCGTCGTCCAGTTCTTTTCCTGGGTGGGGCTCTTCACCCTTTGGACATTCGGCACCCCGGGGGTTACCAGCCACCATTACGACATGAAGCTGTATCCGCGACATGTGGCCACCCTCGTGGAAGTGTCCGAAAAAATGGAAGAGGAACCTCATGAGGCCTGGGAGCGCCGCCTCCCCGCTATCCAGGAAGACCTGGATCTTTACAAAACAGCCATCGCCGAAGGAGAGGTAGAGGTGGTGTCGTCCATGCGCGTTGTCCGCTTCTTCCAGCAACATGCCGACAAGATCGACCTGCCCTCCGATGTGCAAGAGCGTTTGCTTTATATCGACCAGGAATACAATACGGGCGCCAACTGGGTGGGGGTGTCCTTTGCCGTGTACAACGGCTTTGCCGCCCTCATTGCCTTCCTGCTGCCAGTGATCGCCAGGAAGACAAACCGCAGGTACACCCACGCCTTTGCCCTGACCATGGGCGCCATTGGCTATCTGAGCATCCTGGTGGTACCCAACCCCAACTGGATCATCCTCTCCATGCTGGGCGTCGGCATCGCCTGGGCCAGCATCCTGGCCATGCCCTATGCCATCCTCACAGGATCCCTGCCCTCACATAAGATGGGAACCTACATGGGGCTATTTAATATATTTATTGTGATGCCGCAAATCGTGGCCGCAAGCATCCTGGGGTCCTTTATCAGCATCGTAGCACCCGGGCAACCCATCTTCGGACTGGTATTCGGAGGCATATCACTGGCAATCGGTGCCATCATGATGATCTTCGTGGTGCACGACCCGGATGAGAAACTGATCAAGAAAACCTTTGAAGCCCTGAAAAAATAAACAGAAACGGCACCCGGACAACTCGCCAGGCAGCCTGGCGACCGTTACACCACAAACTGTTGTATACGTCAAACAACCATTGTCAGACAAGAAAACCAAACCATAACCTATGGAACGCAGCAGCGGCATATTATTACATATCACCTCCCTGCCGGGAAAATACGGGATCGGCACCATGGGCAGCGAGGCCCGTCGCTTTGTAGACTTCCTGGTGGCCTCCGGCCAAAAACTGTGGCAGATCCTTCCCCTGGGTCATACGGGCTACGGCGATTCTCCCTATCAGTGTTTTTCCGCTTTCGCGGGAAACCCTCTCATCATCGACCTGGAAAAGCTCATGGAGCAAGAACTGCTGACTCCTGGAGAGCTGCCAGAAAACGAAAGCTTCCCCGAAGATGCCGTCGATTATGGGAAAGTGTTTCATTATAAATACAAGCTGCTGGAAATAGCCCATGGCCGCTTTACCGTCTCCGGCGACGATGACCTGAAAAAGCAATACAACACCTTTTGCACAAGCAATAAATGGTGGCTCGACGATTATGCCTTCTTCATGGCCCTGAAGATCCACCATGGAGGCAAGGCATGGATGGAATGGGACAAGCAGATCAAACTGCGCGAACCAGATGCTGTCGGGCGCTATCAAGAGCACCTGGCCCAAAGCATCGACTTCTACCGCTTCCTTCAGTTTGTCTTTTACCATCAGTGGCTCGAGCTGAAATCGTACGCCAACAGCAACAACATCGAGATCATTGGCGACCTTCCGCTCTATGTTGCCCTCGACAGTACCGAAGCCTGGGCCAATCCGGCAATCTTCGACTTCGATGACACACTGACCCCGCGGACTGTTGCCGGGGTGCCGCCTGACTATTTCAGCGAAACCGGACAGCTGTGGGGCAACCCCATTTACAACTGGGAATATCTTGAAGAACAAGGGTTTCAGTGGTGGATTGACCGCATCAAGGCCAACTTCCTGTTGTACGACATCCTGCGCATTGACCATTTTCGCGGCCTGGCCGCCTATTGGTCAATACCTTATGGCGAAAAAACAGCCGTCAAGGGACAATGGATTGAAGTTCCCGGAGAAGCCATGCTGAAAGCGGTGTACCACAAACTGGGTGAAAAGTCAATCATCGCCGAAAACCTGGGCGTGATCACACCCGACGTTGAGGAGCTGCGCGAAACGTTCAACATGCCCGGCATGAAAATATTGCAGTTCGCCTTCGACTCAGCCGAAGACAATGAGTTCATCCCCCACACCTACGACAAAAACAGCGTGGTATATACCGGCACCCACGACAACAACACCACCGTGGGCTGGTTTAAACACAGTCCGCCGCAAGACAAACAAAACATGCACGATTATTTTTGCCTCGACGAAAAAGACCCGGCATGGTCCTTCATCCGCCTGGCATGGTCAACGGTTTCCAACCTGGCCATCGCCCCGATGCAGGATGTACTCAGGCTCGGCGAAGAGGCCCGGATGAACTTTCCCGGAAAAGCACCGGGATACTGGAAATGGCGTTTTCAGCAAAACATGCTGACCGATACCCATGTCAGAGATTTGCGGAAAATCACAGAAGTCTACGGACGAGCCTGACCGGCGACACCCCACCACCAGGAGGTGAGATAAAAAGGGGTGGTTTCGGTGGCGGATGACCATCGCATGGCGAGCTCCATGTGACCGAAATATAAAAATTAAGAACACATGAAAAAAACAGACATCCTGCAAAAGGCAGTTGAAAAACTGGAAAAGTACACCGATAAAAAACACCTGGTGGTCGGGTTCGACGGTTTCGTAGATGAGATCATCCAGGTGGTGGACAAGCGGAAAAACCAGGAAGAATACAAGCGGATCAAAAACATCAAGGATTTTTCCGAACGCATCGCTTCTGTTGCCGGCCTCAGCGCCAACATTGAACTTGTCCCCGTTCAGACCAAGCTGGGTGGCAACGGGCCAATCATGGCGAATGCCATTATCGCCCAGGGCCAGCAGGTGACATATATCGGAGCCCTCGGAAAACAACATGTGCACCCGGTGTTCCGGTCTTTTGCCGACAACTGCCGAAACGTGATATCCCTGACCGACCCCGGACATACAGATGCCCTTGAGTTTTACGACGGCAAGATCATGCTTGGCAAGATGAACAACCTGGTCGAGGTGAACCTGGAACACCTCATGAAAAAAATGACAGAAGAGGAGCTGTCATCACTGTTGTCTGCAACAGATATGGTGGCTTTTACCAATTGGACAATGTTGTCGAACCTGAACGGCATCATCAAACAGTTCGGAAAGATCATCACAAAGCAACAAAAAAAACCCTCTGTGTTCATCGACCTGGCAGACCCCAGGAAACGGACCAGCGACGACATCCGCAAGGTGCTGACGATCATCTCCGGCCTGCCCTGCGATACCGTGCTGGGAATGAACATGAGCGAATCCACCATCATCACGCAGGTCCTGGACATACAAGAAGATGGTGTGCTGCAACGGGCCATAGAGATCAGAAAGAAACTGAACATCAGTGGTGTCGTGATCCACCCGGTAAACGGAGCCGCCATCGCCCACGAAAAAGAATCCATATGGATAGATGGCCCCTATACGAAAAAACCCGTTCTGACCACAGGTGCCGGCGACAACTTCAATGCAGGCTTTTGTAACGCCTGGCTGGGCGGCTTTGACCCCGCAGAATGCCTGATGGTGGGTGTATGTACCTCCGGTTTCTACGTCCGCAACGGGAAGTCACCCTCCCGGATAGAACTGCTGGGGTTCATGAACCACTGGCTCAGTAAAAACTGCGGCAGTATTTGATGTTTTCTTCCCGGCTCCTTCAACGGCCAACTCTTTTTGACCGTGAACACCCTTGCCAAAACCAGACACTGATGCTACCCCACCACGGGTAACCACAACACTTTACGGCTCCGCCCCCAACACCCGGTGTTTTGACCTTTCAGGCCCTTACAACCTGGCCGCCCATAAAAGATGCGTCCGTTTTTGTATACATACTGTACGCCTGCGAACACTTTCGTGTGCCATTAGCACACAGGATCTGTTTATATTTGTCTATAATAAAGCATATTATGAGGTTTGGCACGGAGTTGGATGCAAAAAGAGTGAAGACAGCAAAAAACAAAAAAAACATAAAAAAACCCTCTGAGTCATGAAAACAAGAACCCTGATCACCGCAGCAATCATTCTTTTCAGTGTAACCATGGCAAGTGCAACACCGAAGCAATTCTCCCTTACCTTTTTCGATTCACAAGGAGACACCTTCACCATCCCAATGATGGCAGAAGAAGCCGAAGCCACCCCATTCGACACAGCCGACGGTTTCAGCCAGGTAGAGGACAAAGACACCTTGCATATAATCGACATCTCACCGTTGATCGAGCCTGAAAAAGAGGAAGACCTGCCTTTTGACCTTGATGCAGTATTGCAAACCATAAAATAAAGCATTGTTAACCCCTTTGTTCCATAATTATTTTCATCGCTGATTTTCAATAGTTGTTTTGGTTCCCGGGTCTTCTGCTCCTTGCGGAAGGCCCGGTTTTGCATCGCGCATTGCCAAATACACCGTCTGCATTTATTTTGGTAATTTTGCACACGGCAAAGGTCCGGGCGCCTGAAACACGGGGACAGCATTTCAGAAGTCAAAATATCCGGCCAGCATCGTACGTTATCAGAGCGTGTCCATGACCCATAACCCTCCTTACAGAAGAACATTATCCTGGCAAATGGTGCTGGGAATAGTCGCCGTGTTGCTCTTTTACGCATGTGCAAATGTGGTGGCACCCACCGGCGGGCCCAGGGATACAGAACCCCCTGCAGTCGTGAGAAGCACGCCTCCAAACCATTCCGCCAATTTCGATGGTGACGCGATCCGCATCTTTTTCGATGAATTTGTCGAACTCCGCAACATACGCCAACAGCTGCTCATCTCCCCCCCTTTGGAAGAAGCCCCTGAAGTGCGCATCAGGGGGCGGTCTGTCATTGTTGAAATTGAAGAGGATTTAAGGTCCAACACCACCTACAATTTCTTTTTCGGAGACGCCATCCGCGACATCACCGAAGGCAATCCAATCCCGAATTTTCAGTTTGTCGTGTCTACCGGCAACTATGTGGACTCACTTGCCTTGAGCGGCCGGGTAAAAAACGCTTTCAACCTGCGGCCGGAAGAGGGCATATATGTGATGCTGTACGAAAACATCCACGACTCTGTACCCTACCTGGAGCGCCCTGTATATCTCGCCAAAACCGATAAAGAGGGCCGGTTTACCATCAGCAATATGAGTGAAGGCGACTACCTGATGTTTGCCCTGGATGATAACAACAACAACTTCCTTTACGACCTGCCGGACGAAAGGATCGGTTTCCTTGACTCACTCGTCCGCCCAAAACATATTCCAGGACTAACGGAGGGTGTCGAAGACGACACCTTGTCAATACCGGATCCGGGGCCGAAGTACACATTATACCTTTTCCGGGAAGTTGACACCGTGCAGCGGGTGACCTCTTCATCCCTGACTAAAAAGGGGCTGATCACCATCGCGTTTCGTGTGCCATTCGATTCGGCCCATGTCCGCGACCTGCGTGACCCCCCCCTTGTCAGCTCGTGGCATATCCCTGAGTTCAGCCAGGGGAAAGATACATTAAAGCTCTGGTTTGCGGAAACGGGCAGGGACTCCCTGTTTTTGGAGGTGCTTGACGGGGACCTTATCCTGGACACGATCCGGCGATCCACCACCCCCCGCCGCACCCGCGAAACAGATGCAACAGAAGCCCCCCCCGTATTAAACATTTCGCCTGACTTCCGCAGGGCATCAGCCGTGCCTTTTTACCAGCCCCTGACCCTCAAAAGTGAACACCCCGTAGAAGCCATCGATACAAGCAAGATCCAACTATTCATCCACGACAGCATCCCTGTCTGGTCGAACTTCCGCTTCAAAGACCATGTACGTCGAAGCATCACGATGGAACCCGCCCTTGAAGAGGGAACATCATACCTTTTGGAAGCTATGCCCGGTGCCTTTACAGACATTTTCGGCCTGACCAACGACACCCTGGCAAGCAGGTTTAAGACCACCTTGCTCGAGAACTACGGCAACCTGATTGTGGACCTGGCCTTGCCGCCCAACGGCTTGCAGTACATTCTCCAGTTGCTCGACCGCAACCTGGAGGTGATGCGTGAACAGATCGTCCTTGAGGGGGGCAGCTACACTTTTTACCACCTTAGGGCCGGCCAGTATCGCGTGCGCCTCATCGAAGACCATCAGCAAAGCGGACAATGGGATCCCGGGAACTACCTGCGCAAGGTCCAACCCGAACCGGTCCACATGCTCCCCGACACCATACAGATCAGGGAAAACTGGGATGTGCAAATGCCCTGGATCATCTCACCACGTTCACCATAATCCCAGTTATTGCTCACTCTTTTCCGTTGTTGTCCGGTTTCTGCACAGAGCCGCCCGAATAATGAAGAAGTGTTGCCACGACATGACAAACCACCCTTTTTATGACCGGGCTGTCAATGCACCGGAAGGAACCGACCCGGAAATACAAATAGTGGCAACCTATCCCCACCACATGTTGACCCCTTTGTCCTTTAGGCAATTCAACAAACTTTTTCTATCTTTGCATATAATTTCACAGAACATTATTCGCTGTGATAATTATTTGCTAACCAGTTAACAACTCATGGCAAGAATTGTCATTTGTACATTGTTTTAAAAAAACCAAACGATGAACATTTCGCACATAGAGCACATCGGTATTGCCGTTAAGGACCTGGAAGAATCGATCCGTTTTTATGAAGACGTATTGGGGTTAAAATGTTATGCCATCGAGGAGGTATCTGACCAGAAGGTAAGAACCGCTTTTTTCCGTGCGGGCCAGACAAAGGTAGAGTTGTTGGCGTCGACTGACCCGGAGGGGCCTATTGGCAAGTTTATTGAAAAGAAGGGCGAGGGTGTCCACCACATGGCTTTTGCCGTGAAAGGTATTGACAATGCGTTGGCGCAGCTCGATGAAAAGGGGATCCGCCTGATTGACCAAAAGTCGCGCAAAGGTGCTGAAGGCCTTGACATTGCCTTTCTCCATCCAAAGTCCACCCATGGGGTATTGATGGAGTTGTGTGAGGACAAAGGTTCGTCCTGAGTGTTGTTCCCGTTCCTGACAGTCCTGATTTGGGCTCCGGGCAAGAACGGTCGGGGGATCACACAACCTTCATTTTCAACAGACATCACAATCCATTTATCCTAAAGACCCTTTTTATGGCATTCGAAGACAAGATCAAGGAATTGTTGCAAAAGCGTGAACTTGCCAAGCTGGGAGGGGGTCAGAAACGTATTGAGACCCAGCACCGCAAGGGCAAGCTGACGGCCCGTGAGCGCATTGAACTATTGCTGGACGATGGCAGTTTTGAAGAGTTCGACATGTTTGTGACCCACCGTTGCACTGAGTTCGGCCTGGGCGACAAACATTTTTACTCGGATGGGGTGGTGACGGGTTATGGCACCATTGACGGGCGTGTGGTATATGTGTTTGCCCAGGACTTCACCGTGTTTGGTGGCTCATTATCGCTTGCCTACGCAGAAAAGATCTGCAAGGTGATGGACAAGGCCCTGAAGATGGGTGCGCCCGTGATCGGGCTGAACGACAGCGGTGGCGCCCGAATCCAGGAGGGTGTTAACAGCCTGGCGGGCTATGCGGAAATCTTTCAGCGCAACATCATGGCGTCGGGCGTCATCCCGCAGATCAGCGCCATCTTCGGCCCCTGCGCCGGCGGGGCTGTTTACTCTCCGGCGCTGACAGACTTTTCGGTCATGACAAAAGAGAACAGCTATATGTTTGTCACCGGCCCCAAGGTGGTGAAAACAGTCACCGGCGAGGAAGTTACAGAACAGGAGCTGGGTGGGGCGCTGACTCACGGTACCAAGTCGGGCGTTGCCCATTTTATTGCCGACGACGAGCGTGAAGGGATCCTGATGATCCGCAAACTCATCAGCTTCCTTCCGCAGAACAACCTGGAAGAACCTCCCCTGGAGCCTTCCGACGATCCTATCGACAGGCTGGAAGATGAACTCAACAACATCATTCCTGAGAATCCAAACAAACCTTACAACGTAAAGGACATCATCTATCCCATTGTTGACCACAGTGAGTTCATGGAGGTCCAGCGGACATACGCCCAGAACATCGTCACCGGCTTTGCCCGTTTCAACGGCATGTCGGCAGGGATCGTGGCCAACCAGCCCAACTACCTGGCAGGGGTCCTTGACATCAACGCATCCAGGAAAGCAGCACGTTTTGTACGTTTCTGCGATGCCTTCAACATCCCCCTGGTTACCCTGGTGGATGTCCCTGGTTTTTTGCCCGGCATCACACAGGAATACGGCGGGATCATCATCCATGGGGCCAAGCTGCTTTTTGCCTATGGAGAAGCCACCGTGCCCAAAGTGACGGTCATCCTGCGCAAAGCCTATGGCGGGGCCTACTGTGTGATGAGCTCCAAACACCTTCGCGGCGACATCAACTATGCCTGGCCCATGGCAGAGATCGCCGTCATGGGTCCCAAGGGGGCCATCGAAGTCCTGAAAAACAAAGAGATAAAAAACATCGATGACGAACACGACCGGAACGCATTCATCGCTGAACACGAAGAAGAGTATATCAGCAAGTTTGCCACGCCCTACAATGCAGCCAAATATGGCTACATCGATGATGTGATCGAGCCACGCAACACGCGGTTCCGCATCATCAGGGCGCTGCAGTCGCTTGCAACCAAGAAAGATGTGAATCCGCCCAAAAAACATTCGAATATCCCGTTGTAATAAACCCCAAAAGTCAGTGCCATGATCCACTACCCGACATTGATGGATGCCGTTGTTCAGAGCCCGGTCCTGCAAGTCAGCGCTGTCAGCGAATTTGCAAGGAACGATCCTTACGGCTTCATCATGGCCATGCTGGGCATGGGCATTGTCTTTACAATATTGATCTTGCTCTACGTGATCTTCTCCAACACGCCAAAACTGTTTACACAGTCGTTCAAGCAAAAACTGACTGCCCTTTTTAAAAGGAAGGCGCCGGAAATCGCTGCAGAAGAAGAAGTCGTTGAGCCGGAGCCGGACCTGACAGGAGAGGTCAATGCGGCCATTGCTGCCGCCATCCACCTCTACCGTTCGGAACTGCACGATTTTGAAGACACGGTGATCACCATGAAGAAGGTGTCGAGGTCGTATTCACCCTGGAGCTCCAAGATCTATGGGTTGCGCAACCTGAACCAACGATAGCAACATGATATCCACATACTGTCCATGACAGCGACTTATGTAAATACAGGATCTGGCCTGTCATTAAAAAATGAAAAGATGAAACGCCCATGACAGGTTTTTTTGACATTTCGACCTTTTGACAAATCATAAACAATGAAGAAGTACAAATTCACCATACACGGCAACCAATATGAGGTACACATCAAAAGTGTGGAAGACAACATCATCGAACTGGAGGTGAATGGTTCCACTTATGAGGTTGAGGTGGACAAGGTGATTCAGCCTGCAAAGACACCCAAGCTGGTCCGTTCGCGTGTTGTGCCTCCGGCAGATGACGGGCCTGCGGAGGAAGGAACAGGGGTCAAAGCAGCCGCCACCCCTGCAGGGAAGATCAGCTCTCCCCTGCCCGGCACGGTGGTCAACATCATGGTCAAGGAGGGGGACAACGTCAAGGTGGGACAGAAGTTGATGATCCTGGAAGCCATGAAGATGGAAAACAACATCGAGTCCGACAAGGATGGCAGGGTGGTCTCTGTCCCTGTCCGGCCCGGCCAATCGGTCATGGAAGGTGACACCCTCATTGAAATAGGAGAATAAGCAAAGTATGGATGCAGGTTTTTTTGGTTTTGTGTATGAACAGGTGTTGGAGTTTGTAAGCCACACCGCTTTTTCCAACCTGACGTGGGGGCATGTGGTGATGATCGCCGTTGGCTTGTTCTTTATCAACCTTGCCATCACCAAACATTATGAGCCCCTGTTGCTGATCCCCATCGGCTTTGGGATCATCATCGGCAACATCCCTTTCGACCTGGAGGCCGACCTGCAGATAGGCATCTATGAAGAGGGCAGTGTGTTAAACATGCTGTATTTTGGTGTTCAGCGCGGTCTTTACCCGCCGATCATTTTTTTGGGTATCGGGGCCATGACGGATTTCTCATCATTGTTGTCAAAGCCCCGGTTGGTGTTGCTTGGTGCAGCGGCCCAGTTCGGGATATTTGCCGCATATGCCTTTTCCTTGTACCTGGGGTTTAATCCGGCACAGTCGGGAGCCATCGCCATCATTGGCGGTGCCGACGGCCCCACGGCCATCTTTCTGTCTTCCAAGCTGGCCCCTGAGTTCATTGGCCCCATCGCCATCGCTGCTTACTCTTACATGGCACTTGTCCCGGTAATACAACCACCCATCATGCGGCTGCTCACATCCAAAAAAGAGCGTGTGATCCGCATGAAGCCCCCCAGGGCCGTTCCGAAACAGGAAAAGATCATCTTCCCCATCGTGGGCATCCTGCTCACCACCTTTATCATGCCCACAGCGCTGCCCCTGCTGGGAATGCTGTTTTTCGGCAACCTGTTGAAAGAAAGTGGTGTGACGAACCGTCTGGCCGAAACGGCCAGGTCTTCCCTGGTAGACATTGTGACCATCTTCCTCGGGCTCACCGTTGGCGCCTCAACACAAGCTACTGTTTTCCTTACCAGGGAGTCCCTGATGATCTTCGGGCTCGGGGCCGCGGCATTCGCCATCGCCACCTTCAGTGGGGTGATCTTCGCCAAGGTCATGAATTATTTCTCCCCGCCAGACGACCGCATCAACCCCCTCATTGGCAACTCCGGCGTTTCGGCCGTGCCCGACAGTGCCAGGGTGTCACAACATATCGGGCTGGAGTATGACAAGACCAATCATCTGCTCATGCACGCCATGGCTGCCAACGTATCCGGTGTTATCGGCAGCGCAATAGCCGCCGGGATACTGTTGAGCTTCCTGGCGTAAAGTTCATGTGTTGCGCTCCCGGGAGGCGGATGCGTCCGGGCAGATGCCTTCGGCAAACGACATGGAGCGGGGTCATCTCACATACACCCGGTACGCCCAGGGCTCCATCTCCATCGTAAAGCCTTCGTCGAAAGTGCATGACTCTCCTGTAAACAACTCCGTATAGGTGCCATGCCAGAGGTCGCCCCTGAAGTCCGCCTCCAATGGCTGATCGGACAGGTTCAAGACCACAAAAACCCTGTCTTCCCCTTTTTCACGTACAAAAGCGAACACCCGGTCATCGTGGCCGGTCATCACACGCAACATTTCGCCACCGAAGTCACCATTCCACAAGGCTTTGTTCTTTGATTTGAGGCCCAGCAGCGTCTGGTAAAAATCATGATATTTGTATTCGCCCCAGTCGATCTGGTCTTTTTCAAAGAACTCGAGCATCCGGTCAAAGCCGGCCTCCTGGCCGCTGTATATCAAAATGGTGCCCGGGATGGTGGCCGTGAACACGGCAAAAGCCTCCACCCCGTCTCCCAGCCGGTCGAACTCGGTACCCGCCCAGGAGTTCTCATCATGGTTGGTGATGAAATACATCTTGTAGGAGCCAACAGGGAACCCACCGGCATCATCAACAAAGAAATAATCATCAATGGCTTCAACTGTCTTTTCGCCGCTGGCAATATCATTCATGATATGGTGCATCCGCCATCCGTAGCCAGACTCAAAAGCATGTATATGCAGATCCGGGGTCTCCGCCTCAGCAAGAAAATAAACAGGCTTTATCTCTTCCAGTTCAGTCCGCGCCCTGATCCAGAAGTCGGTGGGGACCAGGTCAGCCACATCGCAGCGAAACCCGTCAATGCCAATCTCCTCGATCCAAAAACGCATCTCGTCGATCATGGCATCGCGCAGGCCATGGTTGGTATAATCAAGCTGTATCACATCCGTCCAGTCCTCATTGGGGGGATAAAAGTTTCCTTCCTCGTCCCTCTCGTAATATTCCGGGTTGGTCTCTGTCCAATGGTGATCCCAGGCGGTATGGTTTGCCACCCAGTCGAGAATGACATACATTCCCCTGGCATGTGCTTCGTCCACAAGCTCCCTGAAATCCTCCATTGTGCCAAACTCGTGATTGGCGGCGGTATAGTCGGCAATGGAGTAATAGCTTCCCAGCGTCCCTTTCCGGTTTTTCTCCCCAATGGGTTGGATCGGCATAAACCACAGCATGTCGACACCCATATCATCCAGGCGGCCCAGGTGTTCTCCAAAAGCCTCAAAGGTGCCCTCGGGAGTGTACTGTCTTACATTGACCTCGTAAATGTTGGCATTGATGCTCCATTCAGGATGATTCACGGTGCTGGCAAGTTTTTCCACGGTGGCATCATCCCTCTCGGGAGCTGGCCCGCAAGCAGCAAGCCACAGCAATGCGATGGCGAAAAGGACCGGGTTTCCCGGTTTAAAGAATATCCGTTTCATGGTTTTCATTTTTTGTGTGAGTAAACAAAATGGTCATTGTTCAGGGTGTCTCTCTACCGTGTTGATCTTTGTGCTTTTCATTCAGGCCTAATATCTTGCCATCCATGTTCTTTGCAGGCACTGGCCTTTGCACCATGGTTGACGTGGTCAGGCATCCTGCTGACCGGCCGCCCTGACGAGAAAATAGTTTTTCTTCCCCCGTTGTACCAGGATGTATTTGTCGTTGATCAGCCGGGAGGCATCTACCGTAACAGTTTCTGCAGCACGTATTTTGTTAATGCTGATGCTCCCCTCTTTGAGCATCCGGCGCGCCTCACCCTTTGATTTGACGATCTGCGTCTTTTCTGCCAGAAAGTCAACCACCCCGACACCTGCCTGGATTTCCCGGCGCGAAATTTCACACATGGGGACCCCATCAAACACCGCAAGAAATACTTCTTCAGGCAATTTGTGTAAAGCCTCGGCTGTCCCCCTGCCGAACAGGATGCCGGATGCTTCCACCGCGGTGTCGTACGCTTCGCGGCCATGTACCCTGACGGTGATCTCTTCGGCAAGAACTTTTTGCAAGATCCGCCGGTGGGGCGCTTTATGATGCTCCTCAACGAGGGCGTCGATCTCATCCTTCGAAAGCAAGGTGAAGATCTTGATATAACGCTCGGTGTCAGCATCCGAGCAGTTGAGCCAGAACTGATAAAAATGGTAGGG
>SLCY01000119.1 GCA_007125585.1 Bacteroidales bacterium | reverse complement strand
GGTGACTTTAGCGGCAGCGTCCACCTCTTCCCATTCCGAACAGAGTCGTTAAGCCTGCCAGCGCAGATGGTACTGGGGTAACACCCGGGAGAGTATGTCGTCGCCGGATTTTACAAAGCCCGTTTCCTGAAAAGGAAGCGGGCTTTTTTGCGTTACTGCCCCCTTTGCATTTCATTCCGAAATATAATAACTGTCCATATTTGAACACAAGTTGTCCATGAATGGACGTTATATTATCCCCAAATGTCTGTTAAAATATAGTAAATCAATAATATATGAGAAGTGGTTCTGTTTTTGCACTAAACATGGTAAACCACTTATCACAAAAACGACCATGGTGTTCCTGAAACTTACATTTCGGCAAATGCTCAGGCAGAAATATTCCACCCTGATCAACATACTGGGCTTAAGTATCGGCATTGGAAGCTTCATCATCATTGCACTTTATGTATATAATGAAAGTATATACGATCGTTTTCATGAAAACAAAGACAAAATTTACAGGGTGACCAGCAATGTGTTCAACCCGGATTTTGAATCTGCGCAATTGCCTGCAAGGTTTTATGAACATCTCCGGGACGAGATCCCGGAAGTGGAAAAACTTACCAGGGTTTTTCGTACAAACAGCACGTTCATCCTGGAATACCAGGAAAACAAGGTGAGAACACAGAGCGATGTCTATGTAGACCCCGATTTTCTCGAAATGTTTTCCTTCACCTTACTGTCCGGGACGTTGTATGACTTTGCGGAAAACCCACAGGCGGCTTTTCTTACAAAAGATTTTGCTGAAAGATTGTTTCAGGGTGAAGATCCTGTCGGGAAACCGTTTTTGTTTTACTTCCCGGGTGGGGGAACCAATGAATTCATGGTGGCCGGAATCGTCGACAATGTGCCTGAACATTCCCATCTTCAGTTTGAAGTTGTCTATAATATAGAATCCATGCGGTCAATCAATACGCATATGTTCGAATCATGGGGTAACCATTCCTCTACATACTACGTTATGCCCAGAGATGATGCCGATATTGCAGGGCTGCCGGCCAAGATTCAAAATCTTTTTGGTACGGTCAGCCACGAAAGTTTTCTGAGCGATATATTTGCCTTTCATCTGCAACCCCTTGAGGATATCTACCTGGGATCATCACATATACGTGCAGTGCCGACTGTGGAATCCGGAAGCAGGTCTACGATCTACATATTTTCTGTGTCAGCCGTTTTGATCCTGCTGCTGGCTTGTCTTAACTATATTAACCTGAGCAGCGCCAAGTCGGTGATGCGCTCACGGGAAGTGGGGGTGCGCAAAGTACTTGGTGCAAGCCGCGGCAAACTTGTTGGCAGTTTTCTTGCTGAATCTTTTGTGATGTCTTTTATCGCCCTGATTGTTGGGGTGGCTTTTGCTGAGCTTTTTATTCCACGCTTTAACCTTCTTTCAGGAAATGATATTGCCCTGGCAGATGGATGGCCCGGACTCCTGTTGCTGGTGTTGCCGGGATTGTGGATTATGGTGTCATTGCTTTCAGGGACCTACCCAGCCTTTGTGCTTTCACGTTTTAATCCTGTAGTCGTGCTTAAGGGCCATGCATTTGCCGAAAACGCTTTGAAATTTAAGGGCGGCTCGGGGCTGCGGTTGCGGCAGCTGCTTATCGTGGTACAGTTTGCCATTTCCATTGGTTTGATCGTAAGCAGCCTTGTTCTTTATCAGCAGACCAGTCATGCGATGCGGCACAGCGGTTTCGAAAAAGAGTCGCTTATTGTGGTGCGGAACGAGATGAATCCACAAATGCGGCGGGTCTATGAAGCTTTTCGCAATGAAATGGAGCAATATCCCTTCATTACACATGTAAGCTCCGGAACCCATGCACCTACCGACAGAAAGGGGAACCAGGGGATGCTCAGGCAACCCCATCAGCCTGCTGACGAAAATCGTCGCATCTATTTTTCCCCCATTGATTATGGATATTTTGAAACCCTGGGCGCCACCATGCGTTCAGGTCGCACATTTGATATGAATTTTGCCACGGATAGCACCGAGGCTGTGATACTGAATGAAGCAGCAGCCCGGGATCTTGATTTGATGGACAGTATCGGGGTGACCCTTAGAGGTTTCTGGGATGATCACCCGGAAAAAAAGCTGGTTGGCATCGTAGAAGACATCCACTACCAGAGCGTACACCAGGAAGTGCTTCCCACCGCCTTCTTTATTCTTCATGAGACGGTATATCAGCCTCCTGCATCTTATAACATGCTGGTAAGGTTCAATACCCGCAATATAACTGGTGTGACAGATGCAGTTGAACAGGCCTGGAGCAATGCTTCAACCGGCAGCAACGCGGCAAGCTGGTACTTTATGGATGAAAGGTATGAAAACCTTTACAGGTCCGAACTGCAGACGGCCAGCCTATCTAGGATAATGACCTTGTTAGCCATCCTCATTGCCTGCATGGGACTTGTCGGGACCGCTTTCT
Source organism: Bacteroidales bacterium (assembly GCA_007125585.1). GTDB lineage: Bacteria > Bacteroidota > Bacteroidia > Bacteroidales > UBA7960 > PUPG01. The sequence continues at coordinate 6,977 of SLCY01000119.1, read as the reverse complement.
ATGTGATGGAGTCCCGGCGAAAGGAGTTTGGTGTCAGAAAGGTGCTTGGCGCCTCTGTTCTCAACCTGACAAACCTGGTGTCCAAAGAGTTTTCGCTGCTGATTGTGTTGTCGTGCCTCATTGCCTGGCCATTGAGTTTTTATTTTATGGATCAGTGGTTGAACAATTTTGCTTACCGGATCGATCTTTCACCCTGGTTTTTTATTAGCGCGGGCCTGGGAGGGCTGATACTGGCCTTGGTCGTTGTCAATGCACTGACCTTTAGCCATGCACGCAGAAACATCCTGGATTCATTAAAGTATGAATAGCGTCGGGAAGCATAATGAAGAGGCATAAAAAAAAGTGATAATTTTAAGAAACTTATTTTTGACTTTATAATAAAAACGTTCTTGTTGATGATATGACGAAATCATTGAATTGTTGCCTTGCTACTATCAACAAGTTAAATTTGTGGATACAGGCAGTTTAGACCGGACTTATTTTGCAATCATTAAAATCGATATAATCATGATACGTCACCTGCTGAAATTCAGTTATCGTGCCTTGCAACGTCAGGGCGGCTATGTGGTAATCAATGTACTGGGCCTGGCCATCGGCATCGCCTGCACCCTTGCAATAAGCTTGTTCATTGTCCATGAGCTGAGCTACGACCAGTATCACGAGGACAAAGACCGCATTTACCGGATTGTGTTGCATGGGATATTCAGCGGCACGGAGGTAAAAGGAGCATATACCCCTTCCCCCATGGGGTTGGCCATGGTTAATGATTTCCCTGAAGTGGAAAGCTTTGTGAGGATGAATGTATGGGATGAAACCATTGTGCAGGTCGACGACCGTTATTTCATTGAACAGGATTTTATTGAAGCAGACTCTACCTTTTTTGATTTCTTTTCTATTCCGCTGATCAGCGGGCACCAGGAAACCGCCCTTACGGAGCCCAATACGGTGGTTCTTTCCAAGACAACTGCCGCCCGTATATTTGGTGAGGGGGATCCGATGGATGAGATGATCAGGATAGGCAATGGTCCCACACATTATCGGGTTACCGGTGTGATGGAGGACGTTCCCGAAACCACCCATTTCAATGCCGGACTGGTTGGTTCATTTACCTCCAATCCACGGGCTGATGATAACCAGTGGCTGTCAAATAGTTTTTACACTTATGTGAAGTTACATCCCGACGCCAGTTTCGAAACAGTGACTGAACGCTTTGAAGGGCTAGTCCTTAAATACATTGGCCCCGAACTTAGGCGGGTGTTGGGGATCACCACCGAAGACTTCCTGGCACAGGGTAACGTGTTCAACTATTTTCTTCAACCGCTGACCGCCATCCATCTTGACCCCTCTGTTGAGCACCATCTAAAACCTTCCAATGACCCGAAGTATCTGTGGATCTTTGGAGCCATCGGGTTGCTTATTCTGGTGATCGCATCCATCAATTTCATGAACCTCTCCACAGCCCAGGCTACCAAAAGGGCAAAAGAGGTGGGGATGAAAAAGGTGATTGGGTCATCCAGGGGGATGCTGGCATGGCAATTCGTTACCGAAACAGTCTTTCTGTCATTCCTGGCTCTCCTGGTAGCTGCCATGGTTCTGGAGATCACGTTGCCTTATTTCAATAATTTGTTGTCATTGCATTTGTCGATGAGCTATTTCAGCAGCTGGTTCGTGATTCCCGGGATGATTGCCCTGGCCCTTGTTGTTGGTTTGTTTGCCGGAAGCTATCCAGCCTTTTACCTTTCCGCTTTTAATCCCAATACCGTATTGAAAGGCAAAACAGGAAGCAGCAAGCAAAGTACCAGCCTCAGGCGTGCTTTGACCGTACTGCAGTTTGCCATTTCCATCATGCTGATATCAGGATCTGTCGTTATGTACAAGCAGCTTAGTTTTATGCTGAACAAAGACCTCGGCTTTGACCGTGAAAACATCCTGGTCCTGCGCAATGCCTATTCCATTGGCAACCAGATTGAAGCATTCAAAAGTGAGCTGCAGGGCATCCCCGGGGTCGTTTCGGTGTCCGCGTCAACGGCTGTCCCGGGCAGACCCAACAACAACAACGGATACATGATCAGTGGACGTGATGATGAGTCTTTTCTCATGCAAACCACCTGGGCCGACCATGACTTCCTCGAGACTTATGGCATCAAGCTGGCAGAGGGGCGTTTTTTTGATCCCGACTTACGCACAGACCAGCAGGCATGTATTCTGAATGAACGCGCAGTAAACAATTACCGGCTGGACGATCCTTTTGCCACACGCCTGTTGGTCCCTGGCGAGGGAGATGAACTCGAGGTCATGCCGGTGATCGGCGTGGTGCATGACTTTCATTTTGAGTCGCTTCGAAATGATATCAACCCTGCCATTATACGTTTCAAAGATGAGGCAACAAACTGGGGTTATATCAGCATCCGCCTGGAGCCTGACATGGTAAGCGAGGCCCGCAGGCAGGCAGAGGAGCTTTGGGCCTCTTTTACCGGGAATGATCCCATGCTCTACTTTTTTCTGGATGAAGACTTCAACCGGTTTTACCGGGAAGAGCAGCAGAACGCAAAGATGTCGGTGTTGTTTACCGTTTTGGCCATTGTCATTGCCTCCCTTGGCCTATACGGGCTGACAGCTTTTTCATTGGAGCAGCGGACCAGGGAAATAGGCATTCGAAAAACCTTCGGTGCCTCCATTTCCAATATCTGGTTTATGATATGCAAGGACGTAATGGTGCTGGTGGGTGTTGCTACCGTGATAGCCTGGCCGTTGATGTACTGGGTTGTGTCCAACTGGCTGCATAACTACCCTTACCGTATCAGTTTGCAGCCTGTGGACTTCCTTGTCGGTTTTGTAGTCGCTGTGGTTATTGCCCTGGCCACGATTAGTTACCGGGTGCTCCGGACAGCTTCGCTGAACCCTTCGCTCTCCCTGCGTAGCGATTGATAACCTGAACTTACCGGAGCAGACGGCTTTTCTTTTCAACCTTCTTCAGATGGGGGATGAGCTCCTGTTCCATCTCATCCACGCTGTTACAATACCTGAACAACTCCAGGTCCTTTTCGCCAATGGTGCCAAGCTCGGCCAGCCTGGGGATGTTGATCACCTGGTCCCAGAATTTCCGGTCATAGAGGATGATCTTCAGTTCTTTTTTGATCTTTCCGGTTTGTACAAGCGTCAACACCTCCATGAACTCATCCAGGGTGCCGAAGCCGCCGGGAAAGATGACAAAAGCTTTGGCTGTGAACACCAGCCAGAGCTTGCGCATGAAGAAGTAGTGGAACTCAAAATTCAATGCTTTGTCGATATACGGGTTGGGTTCCTGTTCAAATGGCAGGCTGATGTTAAAGCCGATCGATTTTCCCCCGGCCAGTTTCGCGCCCTTGTTGGCGGCCTCCATGATGCCGGGCCCCCCGCCGGTGGTAACAATGAACCGGCTATGTGGTGTGTACCTCTCTTTGGCCCACCTGGTAAGCCGCCGTGCCAGTTCCACCGCGTCTTCATAATACCTGGAAAGATCCAGGTCCCTTTCGGCCTTGCGCAATGCTTCTTTCTTTGCATTGCCGGAGGTTTTCAGTATGTCCAGCTTTTTTTGCGCCTCTTTTTTGGGCAAGGTCCGGGCTGAGCCAAAAAAGACCACTGTGTCTTGAACCTTGTTCCGGCGCAGGCGGGATTTGGGCTCCAGGTATTCCGACAGGATTCGTAACTCACGTGCAGCAGGGGAGTATAAAAATTTTTCATTCTGATACGCTTTGGGGGCTTTCTTGTTTTTCATAACACAAGGTGTTTTGGGTTTATCGTTTGACACAATTTCAGTATCCTGCAGCTTGTCCATCTTTGCGTGACTCCGACGCACCGTAGTACACACCGTTCTCCGGGTCGCGCATGATGGCCTGATAGCCGCCAAAGGGTCCGCTGGCCCATTGTATGGTATGTCCTTTTTCCATCAGGGCGCGGATGGTTTCGTAGGGGAAGCCTGACTCCAGGTTTACGATGCCGCCGTTTTTCATCTGTTGTCCGGTGGGTTCTGACGACCCCCTGTGATGGATCCGCGGAGCGTCACCTGCCTCCTGGAGGTTCATGCCGAAATCTATCATGTTCACAACAATCTGTACATGTCCCTGGGGTTGCATGCCTCCGCCCATCACGCCAAAACTCATATATGGCTCACCGTCTTTGGTAATAAAGCCCGGAATGATCGTATGAAAAGGTCTTTTCCCGGGTTCATAAGTATTGAAGCGACCGGGTTCCAGTGTAAACCCTTCGCCCCGGTTTTGCAGGACAAAGCCCAGGCCGGGCGGCGTCATGCCGCTGCCCATTCCGCGATAGTTGCTTTGTATGAGGGATACCATGTTGCCGTCTTCGTCGGCCACGGTCAGGTAAATGGTGTTTGGTGACTCCGGGATGCCGGGATCATAATGTCTTGCTGCACGGCTGGGATCGATCAGCTGGCGGCGGTCGCGGGCATATTCTTTGGAGATGAGCTCCCTCACGGGTACCGGACTAAAATCCATGTCTGCATAATAATGTGCCCTGTCTTCGTAGGCAAGTTTTTTGGCTTCCACGAAGAGATGAATGTATTCGGGGCTGTATGGCCCTTTGGATGCAATATCATAGTTCTCCAGGATATTGAGGATCTGAAGCACGGCGATGCCCTGGCCATTGGGAGGCAGTTGCCAGACGTCGTATCCCCTGTAATTCGCTGACACCGGCTCAACCCATTCAGAGGCATGGGAAGCCATGTCGTCATAACTCAGGAACCCTCCGTTTTCATTTATGTAGCTTACAATGGTCCTGGCGATCTCCCCCTGGTAAAAAGCGTCGCGGCCTTCTCTCCCTATGGTCTCATAGGTGTTTGCCAGGTAAGGGTTGCGGAATAACTCCCCTTTACCCGGCATCCTGCCCTCCGGCATATAGGTTTCTTCAAAGTTGGGAAAGCCCGACAGAATGGGTGCCGAACGTTCCAGGTAATAGGCGATCAGCTCCGTTACCGGAAAGCCTTTGCGCGCGTATTCTATAGCCGGCCGGAGGATATCCTCCATGTCGATTTTCCCAAACTTTTCATGCATTTCAAACCATCCGTCGACTGTTCCCGGGACACTCACGGAGAGCGGGCCTCTTTGAGGGATGAGGACATACCCGTTCTCCAGGAAGTAGTCTATGGTGAGGCTTTTGGGTGAGCGGCCACTGGCATTCAGGCCATGCAACTGCCTGCTTTCAGCATCCCAAATGATGGCAAAGAGATCGCCGCCTATACCACAGCCGGTAGGTTCCATGAGTCCAAGTGACGCATTGGCGGCAATGGCAGCATCCACGGCACTGCCCCCCTGCTTTAAAATATCAATGGCAACCTGTGTCGCCAGCGGATGACTGGTGGCTGCCATACCGTTTTGTGCGACCACCTCCGAACGGGTAGCGAAGTTATGGCCGGTGATCCTGTCCTGGGCGTGCAGCTGTAATGTAAGTAAAATGGCTGCCAGGGAAAACAATATTTTTTGATTCATGTTTGTGTGTTTTGGTTTCTGGTAGATAGCTGGGTTTTTAATAATGATTTTTTCACTTGTTTTTATTTTAGTAGCGCTTTGTTTTTCAGGACTTTGTGTGTTGATTCAAGGTTTTTGATTTAATTGTGATGACCGATGACAGAGAAGACGGAAGACGGAAAAAGAAGGCATTCATCTTACTTCAGGCTTTCATACAATCATCCCCCTGTGTGTCAAAGAACCCTGTCGTGGGTGGTTTTTTTGAAAAGATGGCAGATAGTCAATGGCCGAGGTGACTTGTCCCGGGTTTTGTTTTTACTGCCTCATTGATTGTCCGCGATTTTTACTCCATTGGTGCAGGTGTTTTTCCTTTCGTGTCGTCAATCAGCGATGCATTTTTTTTGGGTTTGATGCCATGCCCGAATTTATTTGCCCATTGCCGGGTAAACTCAGCCCCGAACAATAGTATCAGTGCCACGTATGAGACCCAAATAAGGATCAGCATCAGGGCACCTGCGGCACCATATACCGATGCGGGGTCGGAAGTGCTGAAATAAATTCGCAGGCCATACTGTCCCAGCGAAAACAAGAGTGCGGTGATCAATGCCCCGATCCAGACCGAGCGCCACCGGATGATGGCATCGGGGAGGAATTTGAACATCAGGGCAAACAAAGTGGTCATTACGACCAGTGAGATGCCGTAATTGGCGATAACCATTAATGGCATGCTTGCTCCTGACCAGTGTGCACTGATCCAGTCGCCGAGGATGGCCAGCAAGGAATTTACCAGCATAGACAACAGCAATAAAAAGCCGATGGCCAGTACGAGCCCAAAAGAGAACAGGCGGTCTTTCACGTATTTTAAAAAGGCTTGTTTCGGTTTTGGTACAACGCCCCAGATCCTGTTCAGGGAAAGCTGAAGGTGGTAAAAGACTGTGGTGGCACCGAACAGCAACAAGCCGACCCCTATGGCCATGGCCCATCTGGAAGACCCGGTATCGGCCGCATTGGCAACCATCACCTCCACCATCCTGGCCGACTCTTTTCCTATCGTGTCGGCAATACGGACTGACAATTGCTGTGCCACGGCTTCTTCACCAAAAAAATAGCCAACAATTACAATGATGATCAATAACAATGCTGGGAGGGAAAATATGGAGTAATATGCCAGGATGGCACTTTGCCGCCATGGCCCCGACTTGTCCCAGTGTATGGCGGTCTTCTTCACCACCTCCCACAGATCCATTGCCATTTGTTTAAGACCTGTTCCCATTGCCTGTATCGTCATGATTCTTATTCACCACCCAATGCGGTCACGCCAAAATGCCCTCCCCCAATGACAATTACACATCAGCACATCAGCTAATCAGCACATCAGCACATCAGCACATTAGCACATCAGCACATCAGCACATCAGCACATCAGCACATCAGCACATTAGCACATCAGCACATCAGCTAATCAGCACATCAGCACATCAGCACATTAGCACATCAGCACATCAGCACATC
>SLCY01000058.1 GCA_007125585.1 Bacteroidales bacterium | reverse complement strand
TTTCTCCTGGCTTTCCATATATCCATCGGGCCTTTGCTTCCCGGCCTGCTGCTCGTGAAATAGATGGTGTTCCCGTCGGCCGAAACAGACGGCTGTGAGTCCCACGCGGAAGAATTGAGCGGGGCGCCTGGGTTTACAGGGATGCTCCAGCGATCGCCCTCCCTCCTTGCATAATAGATGTCGCAGCTGCCCAACCCATCAGGCCTGTTGCAGGCCGCAAAATAAAGGTGTCGCCCATCAGCAGTAACGGTCTGTGCCCCCTCATTCCCCGCAGTATTCAATGGTGGCCCGAGATTCTCCGCAGGTGACCATTCACCGTCACGAAAAACACTGATATAAAAGTCTTCATAATAAGGTGGGCGCGCCATCGATTCATCCCTGGGCTTTTTACGTGTAAAGATCAATGTCTGTTCGTCGGCGGTAAGGGCCGGGCTGTACTCGGCATGTTCGCTGTTTATGGCGGGTCCGGGGTTATGGGGCTCGAAAGGGACCGGGTTTTCTTTTGCCTCCTTCGCAAAACGCGCCCCTGCGAGGTAAGCCCGTCCACGGTCCTTGAAAGAATCACTGACAGCATCCATCGATGTGAACCTTTCCAGCATGGAAACGGCATCCGCATAGCCACCGGTCCTGTAATAAGCTACTCCAAGATAATATTTGGCTGCAGGGAAAAAGTCGGGATCAAGGGCAACGGCCCTCCGGTAGGGAGTAATGCTCTCTTCATAATCCTCGCGCGAGAAATAAACTTCGCCCATCAGCAGATGGGCCTCAATGAAATCAGCGTCCCTGGCAATTGCCTGCTCAAGGTCCTCAATGGCGGCACGATGATCGTGGGTGCGAAACGCCTCCTCAGCCCGCTCATATGCACGCCTGGCACGACGGCTGCCGGTAGTCAACCCTTCCCCCGGCTGTGCATGCACCTCCGGAAAGACCGGGAAAGACAAGGCCGCCGCCAATATGAAAAGAATGGTGAAGCGCATACTGTAAAAGTTTCTTCCGGTGTTTTTTGCCGGTGCTGATACTTGTCAACAATTTTTTTCTGTCAGGTGCTTCGGTGCCGTCGGGGACAACCACCATGCAGACCCAGAAAAAGCCAGCCGTCCCTCACGGCGGTTCGCCCCGATGCTGAATGCAGGGTACAAACCCCGTCGCTGCATCAACTCTCTGGCTTCCCTGATCGGTCAACAGTCCAACAATAAAACGATTGAAATGGAAGAATTGGTACACGCCAAGTATTCTTTGCATCTGCCAATCAGATTTCGGAACCACTCAAAGATCAGGTTGGCCATGCCATCTGAGAGAGGGCCAGCGTTTCCACATTGTGTGCATACAAAGCCAGCACAGGATAGATGGCAAACAACAAAACGTTGAGATGGGGAATGATGCGCTTCATGGTTTCCATGTTAAACGATCTTGTCTTTCAACATTTTGTTTGCAGGAGGCATGTTTTATTCTGCCATTAACCGTTCCACCCGGGTGCGGGGCAACCGGCCGCCCTGCGATTAGGGGATATTCATGAACTTGTGCGCCTGGAGTGAAACCATCCACCGCGGGTGTTGTTTCACGTAATGCACGATCTGTGGCAGTATTTGTCTGTATTTGCTCCATTCGGGCTGCAGGAACAGCCGGCATTTCTTTTTCACCAGCGTTGCATTCTCTTCGGCCCAGGCCAGGTCGGTTGTTTCGTGTATGATCACCTTCAACTCATCGGCCATGTGCATCATGTCATGCCGGGGTTTCATGTTTTTCTTTGGGGAGATGCATATCCAGTCGCACTGGCCACTCAGGGGATATGCCCCGGAGGTTTCGAGGAAGATCGTGACCCCTTTTTGCTTCAAGCCGGCACAGAGGGCATTCAGGTTGTAGCTCAGGGGCTCGCCGCCGGTAATGACCACCGCCTTTGCGGGGAATTCGTCAACATAATCAATGATGTCTTCAATTTTGGTCAGCGGATGGAGGGAAGCATCCCAGGCTTCTTTCACATCGCACCAGTGGCAACCTACATCACAGCCACCAATACGCACAAAGGCTGCAGGTTTCCCTGTGTTGAAGCCCTCGCCCTGTATGGAATAAAACATCTCCATCACAGGCAGCAGGGCGCCTTCCTGGAGCAGTCTTCTCTCCGCAGGATCCATGTTTATCAGTTCACAACCGGCCAAGTTATCCGTATATTTCTTTTTTGGATGCTTTCAGTGTATTGGTCAGAAGCGACACAATGGTCATGGGGCCCACGCCACCCGGGACCGGGGTGATATGCGACGCTTTTTTTGCAACCTCATCAAAACGGACATCTCCGATAAGGCGGAAGCCGGACCGGGTTTCGTCGGATGGCACCCTGTGGATGCCGACATCGATCACCACCGCGCCTTCCCTGACCATATCGGCGGTCACAAACTCCGGCCTGCCGATGGCAACGATGAGGATGTCGGCTGCTGATGTGATCTCCTTAAGGTTCCTTGTTTTGCTGTGACATACGGTCACCGTGGCATTGCCGGGTTCCTCATTGCGGGCCATGAGCAGACTCACCGGCTTGCCGACAATATTGCTGCGGCCCAGCACGACACAGCTTTTCCCGCTGGTCTCTAAGCCGCTGCGCCTGATCATCTCCATGATGCCATACGGTGTAGCCGACACATAAGAAGGCAGTCCGATGGTCATGCGCCCCACGTTCACAGGATGAAAACCGTCAACATCCTTTTCAGGGAGAATGTGTTGTATCACCTTTTGGTTATCTATATGGGGGGGAAGCGGCAACTGAACGATCAGTCCGTCAATCTCAGGGTCATTGTTGATGAAGTCAACAGCCTCCAGCAGTTCCTCCTCTTTCACATCCGCCGGGAAGCGATACGCGGAGCTGTCGAACCCCACCTTTTTACAGGCCTTCTCCTTGTTGTTAACATACGTTTCACTGGCAGGGTCCTCCCCCACCAATATGGCTGCCAAATGGGGCACCTTTCCATCCTGATCCTTTATACGGCGGACCTCATCCGCAATCTCTTCCCTGATTGCCGCGGCGATCTGTTTTCCGTCAATAAGTTTCATGGCTTTCAAACTATCCGTTTCACAGTTAATCTTTCACTCCTGCCTGTCAGCGCCGTACGCCCCCCTGGAGGTTGCGCATCATGTTGGCCATCTTCCCACTGCCGCCCTTTGACGCCATACGCATCATCTTCCTGGTGTCATCAAACTGCTTTACAAGCTTGTTCACTTCCTGTATGTTCGAACCCGCCCCGTGAGCAATGCGCTTACGCCGGCTGCCATTGAGGATGGCAGGGTTCTCACGCTCCTCAGGCGTCATGGAGTGGATGATGGCTTCAATGCCCTTGAAGGCATCATCATCCAGGTCAACATCCTTGATGGCCTTGCCCATGCCGGGGATCATCCCCATCAAGTCTTTCACATTGCCCATCTTCTTGATCTGCTGCAGCTGCGAAAGGAAATCATTGAAGTTGAACTGGTTTTTGGCAAGCTTCTTCTGAAGGCTCCTGGCTTCTTCCTCATCAAATTGTTCCTGGGCTTTTTCCACAAGTGATACGATATCGCCCATCCCCAGGATTCTGTCGGCCATCCGTCGCGGATGAAATACGTCAATGGCATCCGCTTTTTCGCCGATGCCGACGAACTTGATGGGTTTATCCACCACCGACCGTATGGTTAAAGCGGCACCCCCCCTGGTGTCGCCGTCGAGCTTGGTCAAAACCACCCCGTCGTAGTCAAGGCGCTCATTAAAAGCTTTTGCCGTATTCACCGCATCCTGGCCTGTCATGGCATCCACCACAAACAAGGTCTCCTGGGGGTTAAGTGCCTTTTTCAGGCCGGCGATCTCATTCATCATCTCCTCATCAATGGCAAGCCGGCCGGCAGTATCTACAACCACCACCTGGTGCCCCATGGTTTTTGCATGGCCGGTAGCCCGCCTGGCAATACCCACCGGATCCTTCACCTCCGGCTCCGTATAGACCTCCACGCCAATCTGCTCACCCAACACGTTCAGCTGCTCAATGGCCGCAGGCCGGTAAACGTCGCAGGCAACCAACAACACTTTTTTGTTCTTTTTGCCTTTCAGGTAATTGGCCAGCTTGGCCGAAAAAGTCGTTTTACCACTACCCTGCAAGCCGGCAACCAAAACAATGGCCGGACTCCCCTTCAGGTCAAGCTCCTCATGCGTGGTGCCCATGAGCTCGGTGAGCTCCTCATGTACGACCTTCACCATCAGCTGACCAGGAGAAACAGCGGTCAGCACATCACGGCCCAGGGCCTTCTCCTTGACCCTCTCCGTAAACGACTTCGCAATCTTAAAGTTGACGTCGGCATCCACAAGGGCACGACGAACATCCTTAAGTGACTCTGCCACATTGATCTCCGTAATGTGCCCCTGCCCCTTTAAAACCTTAAACGCCTTCTCTAACTTATCATTAAGATTATCAAACATATCCTAAACATTTTTTGCAAAATTACAAAAATATGCATGAATTTTTTTTCATCTGTTTTCAATTTGTCAAAAGGTCGAAAGGTCAGAGAGGTTGAAGGGTTTAAGGGTTTAAAAGCCAATAGCTAACAGCCAACGGCCAAAAGCTTCGTTCCATCGTTCTTCCGTCGACACAGAAGATGCTGCCGGCTTTTTGTTCCGCATTTTGTGTTTCGTGTTTTTTCATACCTTTGCATTGTGTTTCATATGGCCGGATGGGATCGTGCAACGACCAACCAGGTTGAACCGGACAGATGGACCCTCCATCAGAAAACCGTTCCCTGTGTGACAAACCAGTTCACACAGGTTTCATGTCATGGCAATGAATACACATTTCTGCATTTGCCCTTATGAAGAAAGAAATGGAAGATAACTTCAAAACACCTTGGCAAGTAGATCAATACGAGAAGCTTGCCCGTCAGAAAACGTCAATTTATTTTGATGTCGATGACTTTGAAGAGATTATTGATCATTACCTGATGACGGGATCACACAAACAGTCACTCCAGGTGGCCAACCACGCCTGTGTAGTGCATCCCGCTTCCATTCCGCTGATGTTGAAAAAAGCACAGCTGCTGGCTACGTTCAACAAAGAGGACCATGCACTCGAACTCCTTGCAGCAGTAGAGAACCTGGATCCCTCCAACAATGATATTTTCCTGACCAAGGGGGCCATCTATTCGCAGCTCAAGGATTATGAAAAAGCCATAGAGGAGTACAACAAAGCGGTTTTTGGTGCCGATGACCCTGACTTTGTGTATTGCAATATTGCGATCGAATATGAGAACCTGGGCAATTTTGACAAAACCCTGGAGTATCTCGACAAGGCCCTCATGGTAAACCCTGACAACGACCTGGCCATATACGAAGCGGCCTATTGTTTTGACCTCCTGTCCCTCACCGAGGAGGGGATCTCCTTCTTCCACCGTCTGATAGACAGGAACCCATACAGTACGGAAGCCTGGTTTAACCTTGGCGTTTCCTATATCAATGCCGGACTGTATGAAAAAGCCCTTGAGGCTTTGGAGTATTCACTGGCCATCGATAAGCAGCATGAACATTCGTGGTTTCACAAAGGCTATACGCTGAGTTTGCTCAACAGGCATACAGAGGCCATCGGGGCCTACAAGGAGTCCATGGCCGGCGACGACATGGATCCCATGAAATACTACTATATCGGGGAGTGTCATGAAAAACTCGAAGACTATCACAACGCCAAAGCATACTATCTGAAAAGCATCCGCTTGGATCCTGAGCTGGCCGATGCCTGGGTGGGGGTTGGTGTCTGCGAAATTGAAAACGGCCATCCCTCTGAAGCAGTGAAGCATATCGAAAAAGGGCTCTCTCTCGATCCTGACAATGTGAACTACCTGTCACTGCTTGCAAGCACCTATTTCTCACTGGGAAACCATGAGGAAGCGCAAAACACGTATGAAAAAGCCCTGAAGGCCGACCCCCGCGACGAGGAAACCTGGCTTGAGTATGCTGAGGCACTGTCAGCCCGCCAAGAAACGGAGGAAGCGCGAAAAGTGCTTGCAAAAGGCATGGAAGCCCTGCCGGGGAATGGCAATATTCTTTACTTCATGGCCGCCATACTCTTCCTGGCCGGGAAAAACCAGGAAGCCGGCTTTTTTCTTGAAGAAGCGTACCTCGCTGACAAAGGAGGGTTAAACAATATCATGACACGTTTCCCAAAACTGAATGACAACCCTGCTTTTCTGGAGACTTTGGACAGGCTGCTTCAATGACACGAACCTTCTTTTATCCCCATCCAAAAAAACCAAACAATGCTGGACTTTCTTCCTGATCGAGAAACAAAACCCAGAAGCTCGGGTGTAACCATGGTCATGGATAAAGGCATCGGCATCCGCCAGGCAGAGGACCTGGCAGAGACTGCCGGCCACCTGATCGACTTTCTGAAACTTGGCTTCGGCACATCTTTCGTAAGCCATAAAGTGAAAGAAAAGGTCAGGATATACCAAAAAAAAAATATCAGGGTGTATGTCGGGGGGACCCTCCTCGAGGCATTCCTTGTACGTGGCCAGTTCGATGACTACCTCAGGTATATTGATACACTGGGCTGCGATGCCACGGAAGTTTCCGATGGCTGCATAAAGCTTCCGGGGGAGGAAAAATGCCGTATCATCGAACGTCTTGCAAAACATTATACGGTGGTTTCCGAGGTGGGGTCAAAAGAAGCAGGCAAAAGCCCGGACGCCAAACAGTGGGTTGCCTCCATGCAGGATGAGCTGGCTGCAGGCAGCAGCTTTGTTATCGGTGAAGCGCGTGAAAGCGGTACGGTGGGTCTTTATGAGAAAAATGGCAGCGCCGACACAGCACTGATCCAGGATATTTTGAAGGGGGTCCCCGCCAACAAGATCATCTGGGAAGCCCCCCTTAAGCATCAGCAAACCTGGTTCATCCACCTGTTGGGCCCCGCTGTCAACCTCGGCAATATTGCCCCGACAGAAATAGTGGCCCTGGAGACATTGCGTCTCGGGCTGCGTGGAGACACCTTCTTTGAATCACTCCCGGAACAGTTTCAGAAATACAAACCATGAGGCCCCGGCCAGCTTGTTCATTAACCCTGACAAATACAGAATATGGCAAGAGGAATGGATCAAAGATCAGCCTGGGGACATTTTTTGCTGGTTTTGCGCGGCATGGCGATGGGCGCCGTGAATGTGGTCCCCGGCGTGTCGGGTGGGACCATTGCGCTGATTACCGGTATTTACGAAGAACTGATACTGAGCATCAAATCATTCAATGCCGGCCTGTTTAGAACGCTATACAAAAAAGGGATCATGGCAGCCTGGAAAAAGGTCAATGGCAATTTCCTGGCTGCTGTCATCTTCGGGATACTGATCAGCATTGTTTCCCTGGTAAGGCTTCTCTCCTGGCTCTTTGAACACCATGCCATGCTGGTATGGGCCTTCTTCTTTGGCCTGATCGTTGGCAGTGCCATATATATCGGCGGCAAGATCAGACGATGGAGCTATCTGTCGGTCTCTTTTCTGATCATTGGCACACTGACGGCCTATTACATTACCATTGCCACGCCCGCCACCGGAACCGACAAGCTTTGGTTCATATTCCTTTCAGGCAGCATCGCCTTCTGTTCACTTGTCTTGCCGGGAATATCCGGTGCCTTTATCCTTGCACTCCTGGGCAAATATGAATACATGGTGAATGCTGTCAGGGATTGGGAAATGCTGGTGATCACCGTGTTTGGGATTGGAGGAGTGGCCGGGGTGATTGCCTTTTCCAACCTCATCGGATGGCTGCTCAAAAAGCATCCCAACGCCACCCTGGCATTGCTCTCGGGCTTTATGATAGGGTCTCTGAATAAGCTGTGGCCCTGGAAAAAAGTGCTGGAAACCCGGCTCACCAGCTCAGGAGAAGAAGTGCCGTTCCTGGAACAAAGCATCTCCCCATGGCAGTATGCGGCAATGACCGGTGAAGACCCCGGGGTGTTGCCTGTCGTGCTGCTGGCCCTGACCGGTGTGGCGTGCATCCTTGTTTTTGCCTTCATCAAAACCCCCAACGGAAAACGGATCGAACATCCTTGATGCTCACGACTCCAGCCGGTGCTTCTGGTCCCATCCATACAAAAATAACCCGGTAAATACTACACCAAAAAAGATCGCGAGGTAGGGGTCCACACCATCCACCGGTTCGCCCACAGCACGGTAAAAGCCGATGAACAAGGCACCCAGCCCCGCCAGGAGCATGAAAAGAAACAAAAAATGATCGAATGCCTTCTCGAAACGGGAAGGGGTATGCTTTTTCACCGGCCCCTTATATGCATATGTGTAGTGTGAGGCACGGGGATATGCCTTTCCTGTGGCTCCCGGCCTGTAATACACACGCCTGCCATGGAGGCCGCGGGCCAACCGCAGATCATAGTTGCGCCGCTTTTCCGCATTGCCCAACACCTGATAGGCCTCATTGACCCGCTGAAAATCCCTGTTGGCACGAGAAGCCCGATTGATGTCAGGGTGCAGCCGCTTCGCCTTGCAGCGAAAAGCCCGCTTGATGCTACCGGCATCCGCATCAAAAGCCACACCCAAAATATCGTAATAGTTCATGAGAATAAAAACAGGTGATCGTGTATCGAAATTACACAATCCGGCGATAAAAATCAAGAAAGGACCATATTTTTGATGAAAAGTCTTGCCTGAAAGGGAAAAAATACCGTACTTTGCACTCCTTTTCAAAAATGTTTATCGCTCAACAGCATTAAAAATAATAAAACATGTCACGTATTTGCCAGATCACAGGGAAGAGACCGATTACAGGACATCGCGTGTCGCATTCAAATATCAAGACCAACAGATGGTTTTATCCCAATATCCAGACCAAGAAGTTTTTCGTTCCCGAAGAAAACCGCTGGATCACCCTTAAAGTATCAACAAAAGGGATTCGTACCATCAACAAGAAAGGCATCTATGCCTGCATACAAGATGCCCGCAAAAAGGGATTTATCAAATAATGTTTTATCCCGGATTGTCCATGGGGACTTCATGGCGCCCGGAGCAGATTTTCCAATGGTTAATGTGGGTTTATTAATAAGCTGTTGCATCACTTTTGTAACAGCTTTTTTTATCAGCCGGCTGCCTTTTCAACCGTTCATTCGTTCCCTCGTTCTTCCGTCAACACACAAAATGGTGGTGGTTTTTTACAGGAGAAATATGCATGAGTTTTTTATCAGGAAAAATGTTAAAGATTTTTAATATGCGGGATAATGGAGGGGATCATTTCCCCATCACACCGATTCTTGTTACTTTTATGACCAAATAATCGTTCATGCGCGCAGTATCCGTTCATTTTCTGTTTGTTGTGCTGAGCATCTTCCTGGGATTGGTTTTTCTCAGCCATTCCAGCGGACAGCGTCCGTCTCGCCGGGTGATACAGTTTACCGGGCTGGTGCTGACGGGCGACAGTCTGAAGCCCCTCCCCTATGCTTCAATCTGGGTAAAAAACACGGCCAGGGGTACCACGACAGACTATTACGGCTTTTTTTCCATTCCCGTCTATGAACACGACACCTTGCGTTTCACTTCCGTTGGGTACAGGGACACACAATATGTTGTCCCGGACACGCTGACCAGGTCAAGGTATTCGGCAGTACAGCTGATGACCCGTGACACCATATATCTTGACGAGACCGTCGTCTACCCCTGGCCCACCCGTGATCAGTTCCGGCATGCGTTCATCCATACAGACGTGCCTTCCGACGACTATGACAGGGCGATGCGCAACCTGGCGCATGCCGAGATGCGGGAACGGTTTGAAAACATGCCCATGGATGGCAGTATGAATTTCCGGCATTATGTGCAACAACATTCAGACAGGCTGTATTACGCTGGCCAGGCACCCCCTATCAGGCTTTTTGACCCCTTCGCATGGGCAGAGTTCTTCAAAGCCTGGCGGGAAGGGCGTTTTCGACGAGGCGATTAAGGCTCCTGGACAATAAATTCCCTGCCCGATGGTTATAATGTATAGGTTTATTGCATCTGCGATCATGCTGATGCAAACGCAATGCGACAGCTAAGTGAGTATAATCCGAAATTTTATCCATACCTGGTTTATTATTCTCTCCCTGGGCGTATCCGCACAGCAGGCAATCGTGGAAGGCTATTTGAAAACGCCTGAAGGGGATGCACTGGAATATGTGAACCTTGCCCTGGAGGACACTTTTATCGGCACCACGACGGATAAAAACGGGTTTTTTCGCCTGGCTGTCCCCGCCAGCGAATCTTTTGTCCTTGTAATATCCCACCTTGGCTATCGGACCGAACGTGTCCCGCTCCTTCTGGATGCCGGCGAAACGCGCCATGTTGAAGTCACACTTGAACCGCTGATCACCGATCTGCCTGATATTGAAGTGCGTGACCGGCAGGTGCTGGATAGCGACATCATACGGCTCGACCCCCGCGTCAGCTCAGCCCTCCCCGGGCCGGGCGCAGGCGTGGAACGACTGATACAAACCTTGCCAGGGGTGTCAACAGCCACCGAATTGTCCGCACAATATTCGGTAAGGGGGGGCAACTATGACGAAAACCTGGTATATGTCAACGGCATTGAAATATACCGCCCCTTCCTGATCCGTTCCGGCCAGCAGGAAGGGCTGAGCTTCCTGAACCCCGAGATGGTATCCGGCATCAGCTTTTCTGCCGGGGGCTTCAATGCCATGTATGGCGACAAGATGGCCTCTGTGCTCGATATCACCTATAAAAGACCAGAACAGTTTGCCGGCTCATTTTCGCTGAGCCTGCTTGAAGGATCCCTGCACCTGGAAGGGCTTGCAAACAACGAACGACTGTCATACCTTGTAGGGCTGCGTTACAAATCCAACCAATACCTTCTTGGGACGCTCGACACCCAGGGCGACTACCGGCCTTCCTTTTCTGACATCCAAACCCTGTTGCGCTACCGTATCTCAAGCCAATGGTCGCTGAGCTTCCTGGGCAATTTTAATGACAACAGCTATCGCTTCAGGCCGGAGGTGCAGCGTACACGCTTCGGCACCATCACGGATGTGAGGGAGTTCACGGTATTCTTCGACGGCCAGGAGGTAAACCGGTTCACCACCGCCACAGGTGCCCTGTCGCTGGAATATCAGCCCCATGATGACCTCTCAATACAGTTTATCACCAGTGCCTTCCAGTCAGATGAAAGGGAAAATTTTGACATCCTTGGCCAGTATTGGCTGCACCGTGTTGAGACCGATATGGGCGAGGATGATTTTGGCCAGCCTACCGGAGAGCCACTTGGCATAGGCACTTTTCTGAACCATGCCCGGAATTACCTGAATGCCATCGTATGGAATGCGGAAAAGAAAGGGTCCTGGAAGAACGACAACCATCACCTGCGCTGGGGTGTCAAGTTTCAGCACGAAGACATTTATGACCGGCTGAATGAATGGAACCTTGTCGACTCTGCCGGGTATTCACTGCCACAACATCCTTCAAACGAAATATTGCTGCAGGACACCCTGAACACGCGCATCAATATCCGTTCGAACCGGGTTTCAGGCTTTCTGCAAAACACGTGGGAACTGGACCGCCCTCACGGGCGCTATGCTTTCACTGTCGGACTGCGTGCCAACCATTGGGATTTTAATCAACAGCTTGTCCTCAGTCCGCGCTCCACCATACTGTACAAGCCCGCATGGGCAGGGCGCTGGACATTCAGGGCTTCGGCAGGCTATTATCACCAGCCTCCTTTCTACAGGGAGCTGAGAGACATGCAGGGCCAGTTGAATGAAAATATCAAAGCACAACAGTCTGTCCACCTCGTACTGGGTTCGGCCTTCCACTTTACAGCCTGGAACAGGCCTTTCCGCTATACTACAGAGGTTTACCATAAAATCCTTGACAACCTTATCCCCTACCAGATAGATAATGTCCGCATACGCTATTATGCAGACAATATCTCCAAAGGATATGCCACAGGACTGGACGTGAAAATACACGGTGAATTTGTGCCCGGCATCGACTCCTGGGCAAGCCTGTCGCTCATGCAAACACGGGAAAAAATAGAGGACGCCTTTCTTTTCAACCAGGAGGGGGAAAAAATCCCTGCCGGATACATCCCGCGCCCCACAGACCAACGGTTTAACTTCAGCATGTTCTTCCAGGACTTTCTGCCGCGCAACCCAAGCTACCAGGTGCAACTGGGCTTCTTCTACGGCACCGGCCTGCCCTTCTGGCCACCCACGGGCGACAAAAACGTGGCAAACGGTCGAATGCCTTCATACCAGCGCGTAGATATCGGCTTCTCCAAACAACTGATCGGCGAAAATACAACCCTGACACCATCCAACCCATTTCGCCACTTCGAATCCTTGTGGCTGACCGCCGAAGTGTTTAACCTGCTGGAAATAAACAATACCATCTCCTACTCGTGGGTGAAAGACGTGGAAAACCATCTGTTTGCCATCCCAAACTACCTCACTTCACGTTTGATCAACATCAAATTGATCGCCCGGTTTTAACAATCCTGCCTTTTTGTCATTTTTCTGACAGCACCAGGGCGCCTGGCTGAAAATCATGTGACATATTTTCAAAAAACACAAGGAATAGGGTATTGGCACAATCATTGAACCCCCCTTAGTGAAAAAAATCAATCAGAAACAAACAAAAAAACACATACACAATGGGTAAAATTATCGGAATTGACCTGGGTACAACCAACTCCTGCGTATCTGTGATGGAGGGTAATGAGCCGGTTGTGATCCCCAACAGCGAGGGGCGTCGCACCACTCCTTCCATTGTAGCATTTACAGAGAACGGGGAAAGAAAGGTGGGTGATCCTGCAAAACGGCAGGCCATCATCAATCCTGAAAAGACAATTTATTCTGTCAAGCGTTTGATGGGAGAAACATATGAAGCGCTGAAAAAAGAACGCGACAGGGTGACATTTAAGATTGAAAAAGGAGACAATAACACACCGCGCATAAAGATCGACGACCGCAAGTATACGCCACAGGAGATCTCTGCCATGGTATTGCAGAAGATGAAGAAGACCGCGGAGGACTACCTGGGTCAGGAAGTCACCGATGCGGTGATCACCGTCCCTGCCTACTTTAATGACTCACAGAGGCAGGCGACCAAGGAGGCCGGTGAGATTGCCGGATTAAAGGTGCGGCGTATCATCAATGAGCCGACGGCAGCATCCCTTGCCTATGGGCTCGACAAGAAGGACAAGGACCTTCGCATAGCCGTTTTCGACCTTGGCGGGGGTACCTTCGACATCTCCATCCTGGAACTCGGCGACGGTGTCTTCGAGGTTAAATCGACCAATGGCGACACGCATCTTGGTGGTGACGACTTTGATGATGTGATCATCAACTGGCTGGCTGATGAGTTCAAAAAAGACGAAGGCATCGACCTGCGCAAAGATCCGATGGCATTACAACGTCTGAAAGAAGGGGCCGAAAAGGCAAAGATCGAGCTCTCCAGTGCCACCTCGACGGAGATCAACCTCCCCTATATCATGCCTGTCGACGGCATTCCTAAGCACCTGGTGCGCACCCTTACGCGCAGCAAGTTCGAACAGCTGAACGACAAACTGATCCAGGCAACACTGGAGCCTTGCAAAATTGCATTGAAGGAGGCAGGCTTGAAAACCTCCGATATTGACGAGGTGATACTGGTGGGCGGATCAACCCGTATTCCCGCCATCCAGGAGGTTGTTGAAAAGTTTTTCGGGAAGAAACCATCCAAAGGGGTGAACCCCGATGAGGTGGTAGCGATTGGCGCAGCCATCCAGGGGGGTGTCCTGACAGGAGAGGTAAAAGATGTGTTGCTCCTCGACGTCACACCGCTCTCGCTGGGCATTGAGACCCTGGGCGGGGTGATGACCAAGCTGATCGAAGCCAACACCACCATCCCGACCAATAAAAAAGAGACATTCTCTACGGCCGCCGACAACCAGACCTCTGTGGAGATCCATATCCTTCAGGGTGAGCGTCCCATGGCCAAAGACAACCGTACCATCGGCCGCTTCCACCTCGACGGCATCCCCCCGGCCCCGCGTGGCATGCCACAGATCGAGGTGACCTTCGACATCGACGCCAACGGCATCCTCAACGTATCGGCCAAAGACAAAGCATCCGGCAAGTCGCAGAATATCCGTATCGAGGCATCATCCGGACTGAGTGAAGAAGAGATCAAGAGGATGAAAACCGAAGCAGAGGCACATGCCGAAAGCGACAAGAAACAAAAAGAAGAGATCGACAAGCTCAACGCGGCCGACAGTTTGATCTTCCAGACAGAGAAACAACTCAAGGAGTTCGGGGAAAAGCTGCCCGCCGACAAGAAAGAGCCTATCGAAAAGGGGCTGACAGACCTGAAAGAGGCACACAAAAACAAGGATCTGGCCGCCATCGACACGGCTATGGGTGCGCTGAACACAGCCTGGCAGGCCGCCAGCGCCGAGATGTATCAAAATGCGCAAGGCCAGGAACAACAGCAAGCCGGCGGCGAACAACAGCAAGAAGAAGGACAGCAGGCATCATCTGACAAGAAAGATGATGATGATGATGACAACGATGTAACAGATGTGGATTTTGAGGAGGTAAAATAAAAACGCGTTGCGACACGTCCATCGGGCTGACGGGATTCGCTCCGGGCAGCCCTTCTTTTTTTCACCTGACCCGGATGCCGCATCAAGTGCCACTGCTTCCGAGCACACGTATTGTAAGCTGCGGGTCTCTGCGGATCTCCCTGCGGGATCCTGCCTGCACTTACCCCCACACTGTGTGATCTGGCCGACAAAACCCAGGGCATCCCCTTCAAGGGATTGACAAACAAGCACATCATTGGTTCCTGGTCATGTCGACGCCTGTTTTTCCGGCTTTTAATAACTTTGCACCTGAATGTCGTTGCCTCTGTAACGACGCATCGCCAAAAATCAATTGAACGTGAACTATCTGCAGCTGTTTCGAGCCAATCCTGCAATCCTGTCTTTTGGTATGATGCTGGTGTTTTTCAGCAGCTTTGGCCAAACATTCGTAGTGTCGCTGTATATTCCAGAGTTGATGGCAGCCTTCGGGCTCAGCAGCAGTGGCTTCAGCAGCCTGTATGCCGTGGCCACCTTGTTAAGTGCCTCCACATTGATCTTTGTCGGAAAAAGGATCGACCATATCCCCCTCAAGCGTTTTGCGCTGTTCGTGGTTGCCGGCATCTTCCTGGCCTGCTTGCTGGTAGCCGCTTCCTGGCACCTGGGGGTCCTGTTTATTGGGATATATGCCATCCGGCTGTTTGGACAGGGCCTGTTGATGCATACGGCCATGACCACCATGTCGCGGTACTTTGCACGTGCCCGGGGCAAGGCCCTGAGCATCGCCGCCCTGGGCTTTCCCCTGGGCGAAGCAGTATTCCCGGTGCTGGTGGCCACCAGCATCGGCCTGCTCGGATGGCGCGAAACACTGGTGCTGAGCGCCGCACTCATCGGCACAGCGCTGTTCCCCTTTTCTCTGGTCTTCTTGAACCGCCTGGCAAAACAACGTATTGAAGAGGGGCAACCCGCGGAAGCTGCCGGGACAAAAACCGGTAGCCCGTCTCCGGAAAAGGGCAGTGAGAAAATATGGAAGCAAAGCGAAGTGGTCCGAACTCCCTGGTTCTACCTGTTTGCCCCCACCGTCTTTTTGGTGGGCTTTTTACAGACGGCTCTTTTCTTTTTTCAAACCTTTATTGCCGGCGACAAGGGTTGGAGCACCGAGTGGATGGCCGGCAGCATTGTGGCCTATGCCGCGTCTTCCATCGTGATGTCAATGGTGGCCGGCCCGCTCATCGATAAATTTTCAGCCCGCCGCCTTTTCCCTTTTATGCTGATTCCCCTGGCAGGCGGCCTCATGGTGCTGTCAATGGGAAACCATCCGGTCATTGCACCCCTCTATTGGCTTCTCGTAGGATTTACCGGCGGCATGAACTCACCTGTCACCTCAGCCCTTTACGCAGAGATCTTTGGCACGCGCAGCCTGGGAGCCGTCAGGAGCATCTTTACTTTTGTGATGGTGGTCAGTACGGCACTCGGACCGGTGGTCTACAGCTTCCTTTTGGAAAGGGATATAAGCTTCGATCAAATCCACTACGGAGTCATTGTGGTGGTGCTCATCAATATGCTGTTCATCCTGTCAAGGATGCGGTTCCTTTCGTCCCGGACATCCTCCTGATCACCCATTAAACCCCCTCCATCAAGAAAGGTGGATTGATTTTCCGGAAAACAACGTCTCCTGTTTCGCACAAGGCACCCAAACACTAACTTCTGCTTAAAGTGTGCGGCATACAGTGAATGTAAAGCATAAAGAAAGGGAAAGATTGCTGCCGGGTATCGCAGTTAAACAGCGATAGAAAAACCGGGACCAGTGAAAAAATATTTGTAAATTTATCAAAATTCTGTTATGATGCTTCCCTTACCCCTGAAGGGTCAGTTAACCAAGACATATCAAGAAGAAAAGACCTCCATGCGTTTCAAGAAAACACCGCCTTTCATTTATATGCCGGTCCTGTTGTTGGCCTTCATCCTGACCGTACCATCATCCCTTTTGGGGCAGCCTTATTCGACGGGGCACTTTCAGCATACCTTTATTGATCCGGAGCGGGATGACAGGCCCATTCTGACGGAGGTGTATTATCCTATCAATGGCAATGATGACAAGCAAATCGCCGAGGGCAGCTTCCCTCTTCTGGTGTTTGGGCACGGTTTTGTGATGACCTGGAGCGCCTATGAAAACCTGTGGGCCCATTTTGTCCCACATGGCTATATCATGGCCTTTCCAAGGACCGAAAGCGGGTTCAGTCCAAGCCATATTGACTTTGGTAGGGACATCGCCTTTTTGACAGGTGCCATACAGGCGCTCCATGAAGATCCTGCCTCGGTGTTATTCGGTGGACTGAATGGCCGGTCTGCGGTGATGGGACATTCAATGGGGGGAGGTGCCTCGGTGCTGGCCACCGCACTCAATGAAAATATCGACGCCTTGTTGGCCCTTGCCCCTGCCGAAACATCCCCGTCGGCCATTGCCGCCGCAGAAAACATTGGCATCCCTTCGCTTATCTTTGCGGGGAGCTCCGATGATGTAACCCCTGAAGAGACCCACCAGCTGCCCATATACGAAGCCCTCGTATCTGACAGCAAAACCTATGTCCGCATCCTTGGCGGCGGCCATTGCTATTTCGCCAACTACAACTTCAACTGCAGCTTTGGTGAAGCAGGGTCATCAGGAAATATAACCGTCACTCGCGAAGAACAGCAGGAAACTACCGAAGACTTTGCCACCCCCTGGCTGGATTATTTCCTCAAAGATGACTGTGACGAGTGGTTACGCCTGCAAGACTCCCTGGCGACCTCACCACGAATAGAAAGTATCCACCAAAGCATTATAAGTGACCCCCAGATCACCACAGAAGAGGAGATGCTGGTGAGCACCCCTGCAAACACTTATCAATGGCTGCTCAACGGAGAACCTGTCGAAGAAGCCGTAAACCAAAGCTTCTACCCCATTCTTTGCGGCCATTACCAGGTTAAAGTGACCTACCATAACCTGTGTGCTTATGTTTCTGAACCCACATTCTTTTACAGGCCAGGCGATGCCAACACAGATGGGATCGTGGATGTGCTGGATGTGCTCACAAGCATGGAGTATTTTCTTTACGGGGAGGCCGATCCTTTTTGCTTTGAAAACGCCGATGTAGACCAAAATGGCATCATTGATGTGCTCGACATGATCGCCATCGTGAATATTTATATGGAAAGGGGGCAATGAGAGGGTCATGAATGCATGCACCATGCAGCTTTCCCCTCCCCCCGCCACAAGCATCCGGACAAAAAAGCTGCCAAAACGGCTGCCGACTGACAGGGCCATGGAGGGTCTTCGCTCCCCGTTTCTTAAAGGTGCCGGCCGAAAGATCTTACCCGGCCGAAGTGGCCCTGAAGATAATAAAGGACCTTCTTTCTGTTTTTGCAGCAAGATGTTGGCCTTTTTTTATCAAAGGGTTCGTATTGTTCCCGACATTGCCCCCCCACTGTCTGTGTGCAGAGTAAACCAACAGCTCCGCTCCGGAAGCCTGCAGGTCGGGCATATCGACCGTAACGGGCTCTTCAGCAAAGTTCATCACTGCGACCAAGCTTTCCCTGCCTGCCTTTCTGCTGAGGATGATCGCTTTCTTCCCGGCGTCTTCAAAGGCCTGGATGTTGTCTCGCTTACCGGGTTTTAGCAATCGTTCCCCTTTTCTCAAGGCGATCAGCCTCTTGTAGAATGCCAGCATCTGCTTTTTGGACTCATTCCGGGGCCAGTCCCATCGAAGCCTGGATCGTTCAAAGCTTTCTTCGGAAGCCGGGTCAGGGGGTTCGCCCTGTTTGGTGAGAGCGGGAAATTCGTGCTTACGTCCTTTGCTTATCTTGTCGAGCAGCTTTTCGTCGCCATGGCTGACAAAGTAAAGAAAGGGGCTCTCTTCGGCATATTCTTCTCCCATAAAAAGCATAGGAACAAAAGGGCTGGCCAGCATTGCCCCTGCTGCCAGCTTGAGGCTTTCAGGATCCAGCATGGTACTGAGCCGGTCGCCCTTCGTTCGGTTGCCCACCTGGTCGTGGTTCTGTGTAAAGACCACAAAGCGCTGACCGGGTTGACCTTTTGCGGGGGGGGCAAAGAATCTCTTGCGGCATGATGAATAATGGCCAGGATACACATAGGCATGGTTGAATGCCCTGGTAAGGTGCGACAAGCTGCCGAAGTCGGAATAATACCCCTGGCGCTCACCGGTCATCAGCGCGTGCAACGCATGATGCCAGTCATCGCACCACTGGGCATCGAGCCCATAGCCATCCTGGTCCAGAGCATTGATGAAGCGTGTGTCGTTAAGGTCGCATTCGCCGATCAGAAAATGTTTCGCACCGGTTTGTCTGTTTAACATTTGCACCTGCTCACTGAGCTCACGCAAAATGTGTTTGGGACCCATGTCTTTGATGGCGTGCACTGCATCAAGCCGCAGTCCGTCGACATGAAAATCGCGCAGCCACATCAGGGCATTTTCGAGGAAGTAATGCCTTACCCCATCACACCAGGCATCATCGAAGTTGATGGCTTTGCCCCAGGGTGTCTGGTATTTGCCGGTCAAGAAAGGGCCGTAGGCATTCAGATAGTTGCCCTCCGGTCCGAGGTGGTTATACACCACGTCCAGAATAACGGCCATCCCTTTTTGGTGGCATGCTTTGATCAGCCTGGCGAATTCGATTGCGCCACCGTACGACTCCTGAACGGCAAACGGGAACACGCCGTCATAGCCCCAGTTGCGTGTGCCGGGAAAAGCAGCCACCGGCATTATCTCGATGGCGTTAATCCCCAGCTCTTCAAGGTAATCCAGCTTTTTGCGCATTGCCTTAAAGGTCCCTTCGGGGGTAAAGGTGCCCACGTGCAACTCGTAAATGATCAGGTCGCGGATGGAGGTCCCCCGCCAGCTTGTATCCCTGATCTTTCGGACCTCATAAAGGTCAGCACACTCCGAGACTTCGTGCACCCCGACGGGCTGAGACAGGGAGGCAGGATCCGGATAGCTGTTTTGCCCGTTGATGTTTAACAGGTAACGGTCGCCGGGTTTCAACCCGGGACAGGCGGCATGCCAATAGCCATTCGGCAGCTCCTGCAAGGGGATGCGGCCTTTCCCTGTCACCTCCATGACAAGGGTCCGCGCCCACGGTGCCCAAACCCGTATGGTGGGTAACCGTCCGGGATGGAAATTTACCCCCAGGTTGCGACCTTCGGTAAGACTCGTGCTTCTGATGGACATTGACTGCAAACAAATGACCCGGGAAACAATTCATACACCCAGGTTGTTTATGTATATATGGATGACAAATTGCCCGGCACAATGTTTAAAAAAATATACCGCACAAAATATCCCCCAAAAGATAATCCCTTGATGGCGTGGGACGGAAATTGCGGTTTCTGTCATTATTGGGTCATCAAATGGAAAAAAATGACTGGCGACAGGGTGAACTATCAACCTTACCAGCAGGTATACCGGGACTTCCCTGACATTGAGCGGAAGTATTTCCAGCAGGCGATCCGGTTCATCGATCTGGACGGCAGGGTCTACACGGGTCCGGCGGCCGTTTTCCAGGCACTTCACCGGTATGCAGGGCGATGGCGTTGGGTCATGCCACTCTACCGGGGCCTGTGGCCATTCCGCTTCCTGGCCGACCACTTCTATGCATTCGTGTCGCGACACCGCGTCAAAATATATGAGGTCACCATTCGTCTGTTTGGCAGAAACCCTGCGCGGCCCAAATATTACTGGGCTTATTACCTGGGGGCATTCCTTTTGCTGATCGCAGGCCTGGTCACATGGGGGGTCTGAAACATTGTTTACGGGGTAGCTGCCACGCAAAACAGGGGTTATATCTGTTCAGGTTGTCAGTCAGCGGTCATGATTGCAAGTGCAGTCCCCCACTTGTGGTGTGAACTGCCGGGTTAACCAGGGCAGTGCAAATCAAGAGGCAGCAAGCTACTTTTTACGATCGAAGAAAGGGTTTTTCGAGGAAGCACTCAAAGGGATCCCATAGACGATCTTAATGTCTTTCCCGAGCAGGCCCATCTTCACCGCTGCCACTCCGACAGTATACATGATGCGGTTATCAATGCGGGCATCCATGGCAATACTGACGGCCGAGCCAATGGCGATCCCAAGGTCGCCGGTGTTGAAAGCACAGGGGACATCCGTTTCACGGTCTTTGGCCGTACAATCCGGGAAGCCACACAAGCCACATGTTTTTAATCCGAGTGACGCTATCCTGGTGCCCACGATCACCACCACTTTTGCTGAATCGATAAGATTGCCGGCATCGCGGGTAAAGATGTGGTTGTCCTCTTTCTCACCAATTTCCAGCATGGTGTTGGCCAGCGACTGAATGTCACTGCCTGTAAGCATTGAGATGGCGATGGTGTTGACACCCCTGGCCTTAGGGGCTGTCCGTGCAGCCAGTACCATTTTCCTGGCTGCCTCCAGCATTGCATCATGATGCATTTCGTTCTCATTGACAATAGCCATAGTACAAATGTTGACCTGGTTCGAAAAACAGCAGTAAAACTCCCGGCATCAAGTAACCGGTGGTTTTTTTTAGGAGAAGTCTGTAAACTTGGCAATGCTCTCAATAAAACTGAGCGGTATGACAAGCTCGGTGTCTGCAGCATCTTTTTTGCCGACGACCAGTTCAACAGCGTGCCGGCTTCTGTCAGTTTTGTTGATGGTGTAAACATCGTTGCGATGCAATAGCATCAACACGTCCGAGTGGTCTTGCAGAAAGCCGGGCAATGCATTGAGGGGCGGCCTGCCCGGGGCACTGTACCCGTTGGTGTATCCAGCCGATTGCGAAAACAAAAGCACAGGGAGGTCCAGTTCCCTGGCAATGGACCGGATGTTTTCCACGATGCGGCCAAGTTGCTCAGGCCGTTCTTCAGGCTCCGGAATCCCGGTAGTCAACAGTTCGAGGTAGTCGATGATGACAAGATCCACATGATAGAGCCCCCTGAACTTCCTGATTTTTTCCGAAAAGTCCTCCAAAGACAATGCGGGGGTGTCATCAATATAGATCTTTGCTTTGGCTATGCGATTCAACAGCGAGAATATGTGGTCTTTTTCACTGTCTTTCAAGGCACCCGATTGCAACTTGTCCAATGACATCCCCGTTTCACTTTCAATCAAACGGTTGGTCATTTTAATGTTGGACCGCTCAGAGGAGAAGATGGCCACGGTGTAATTCTCTTTGATGGCCATATTGTTTGCGAGGGACAATAAAAAAGCGGTTTTGCCCATGCCCGGCTTCACCGCAATCGTATAAACCTGTCCTTTCTGAAATCCGCCCAAAGTCCGGTCAAGCTCCTTGAATCCGGTTGAAACACCTTCAGGGGTGGTTTTGGTTCCGAAATTTTGGTTGAGGGTCCGGTTTACCAGATCACGGATACTGGTAAACCGGAGACCCTCTGGCTGCTCCGTGATTTCCAAAGTGTTAGGCTCCATAAGCAATTGGTTTTTATCGGTGTATTACAAAATTGTTCTGTTCTCACTATTTATGTTGACAAGATAAGCATTTTTTTAAAATTTACCAACCTTGAACTTTTTAAATACATAAGCGTTAATTGAATGTATTGAAAATGCCAAAAAAAGCTTAAATAAAACACCAGGCCTGAAAACAAAAAATGTTTTGCACATCATTCGCCTGCGCTAAACGGTAATCAACACCCACCTGCATCATGGTACGCTATTCCATCAACGACCTGGAAAAACTGAGCGGCATCAAGGCCCATACCATCAGGATGTGGGAGAAGCGTTACAATATCATAATCCCAGAACGTACGGATACCAACATAAGATACTACAACGATTGTGACCTGAAAAAACTCTTGAATATCAGCACGCTCAACAGGCATGGGTTCAAGATATCGAACATTTCCCGCATGGACGACAGGGAGATCAGTGAAAGGATCCTGGAGATCTCCGGTACACGCTGCGACCATGAAGCTTTGATAAACAATTTGGTGGTATCGATGATAGAGATCAATGAGAGGGCATTTGAGCACACTTTGAATACCGCCACACTGAAGCTGGGATTCGAAAAATGCGTCACCCATGTGTTGTATCCTTTTCTCGAAAAAATTGGTGTACTATGGCTCACGGGTTCCATCAATCCGGCACAAGAGCATTTTATCACGAACCTGATACGTCAGAAACTCATCACGGCCATCGAAGGGCTACCCAACCCGGCTTCGCCTGATGCCAAGACGTTTCTGCTCTTCCTGCCCGAACGGGAGATGCATGAACTTGGACTGTTGTTCTACAACTACCTCATCAAAAAAAACGGTTTCAATGTGATCTATTTGGGACAGTCTGTGCCGTTTGACGACCTGGCCGAAGTGGTCAGAATCCGCCATACTGATTATTTGTTCACCTATTTTGTGGCAGCACTAAAACAAAAAGACATTCCTGAATACCTTCAGCGCCTGTCAAAGGCTTTCCCCCGCAAGCAGATCTTCATCACAGGAATACAGGTAAACGGGAAGAAACAACCCCTCCCTTCCAACGTAACCCCTGTAACAGACACAGAAACGTTCAAAACCATCCTGCAAAAATTATAACCTGGATACGCCATCCCTCTTCCCTGTCTTATTATCCACTACCCAACCTCCGCATCCCACAAGCTGCTGTTGAACCCAAATTGGCCATCAGGAAAACCTTTTCTGAAGTCCACGAAACTCTAATGACCACCCTGGTTTTTAACAGACTTTAATCATTAACCCATTGTATTAATGCATTGTGATGCTTATTTTTGTTTCTCAAGTGGCATATATTAGCATACAAAGCGGCATTATTTGTCAATATATTTTGTTAAAAAAATAAAAAAAGCTTGCAATCCAATTTTTTTTGTTTAAATTTGTGTTATGATAATTAAACAATAAAAACCCATATCGTCATGACAGCAGTGGAATTCAACTATAAGTTACTGGGGTTGCAAAAAAACCTGAAGTATTTTGCCTATACCCTTACCTCCAATTACGAGGATGCACAAGACCTGGTCCAGGAAACCTACCTGAAGGCATTGACCAACCGTGATAAATTTACTGCCAACACCAATTTAAAAGCCTGGATATTCACGATCATGAAGAACACTTTCATCAACAATTATCGCCAGAATGTCCGCAACAATACCATTTTGGATAAAACGGACGATCTTTACTACCTCAACCTGTCGAAAGAGAGCAGTCTTGGACTGCCCGATTCTGATTATACACTGAAAGAGATCAGGGAAACCATAAACACAATAAGCCCTGAGCAGCGGACCCCATTTGAGATGTACAACAATGGTTACAAGTACAAGGAGATCGCTGAAAAGCTCGACCTGTCGATCGGCACTGTCAAGAGCCGTATCTTTTTTACCCGCAAAAAGCTGATGGAAGCCCTTAAAGAAAACTAGTGGGGCATCATCACTCACCGTTTTGGCAGGCCCAGGGCCTTGACCTTCTGCCTCATCCCTGCAAAATATAATCTTTACGTGGCTACGGCGATGTGAAGATTTTTTTTATCCCTTTTTTCTCGACACCGGCTAACGGATTCCGGCAAATCGACCCGCAACCGACTCAACAATTTTTCCATACATTTGTAAAGCGATACGGTCGTCAAACACCAACATCAACAAAGTATGCGCGTATTCAAGTTTGGCGGGGCCTCGGTCAGGGATCCCGCATCGGTGAAGAACGTAGCCAAAGTCATCAGGGACCATCATGGCTCAGGCCCCCTGGTGGTGGTCCTCTCGGCCATGGGCAAGACCACCAATGCACTTGAAAGGCTCTGTGCTCATTTTATGGCAGGCAGACAGCAGGAAATGATGACGCTTTTTGAGCAGATCAAAGTCCGCCATTTCAGGATCGCCGAGGGCCTGTTCCCTGATGACAGACACCCTTTGTTCAAAGTGCTGGAACAGTCTTTTTACCAGCTGTACTATTATATCCAGGAACCACCTGGCGACAATTACAACTATGAATATGATCGCATTGTGTCTTCGGGTGAGATTGTATCCACACAGATCCTCAGTGCATATCTAAAAGAAACGGGGCTGCAAAACCGGCTGTTTGCCGCCCGGAAACTGGTGATCACCGATGCCAGCTTCAGGGATGCCCGGGTGGATTGGATCATGAGTACGCAGACCATACAGGAGCAACTCTCACCTTTTCTCCAAACATCCAAAGGCGCTGACTCCCCTTCACTGGTGGTCACCCAGGGTTTTCTCGGTGGAACCCCGCAAGGGTTTACCACCACCCTCGGCAGGGAAGGCTCCGACTTTACCGCTGCAATCATCGCTTATGCCCTCAACGCTTCTGAGGTGGTTATCTGGAAAGATGTGCCGGGACTGCTCAATGCAGACCCAAAAATTGTAAAAAACACCGTGTTATTGAAAAATATCAGCTACCAGGAAGCCATTGAGCTGGCATATTATGGGGCCACCGTCATCCATCCCAAGACATTAAAACCATTGCTGAGCAAAAATATCCCGTTAAAAGTCAAGTCCTTCACGCAACCCCACCTGCCCGGCTCTGTGATCGACAACAACAATGCCAACGACAGCCTGGTGCCTTCATATATCTTCAAATTCAACCAGGTGCTGGTCTCTTTGTTCCCAAAAGACTTCAGCTTTATTGCCGAGTACAACCTGTCGAGAATATTCGCTGAATTCGCCCGTCACGGAGTGAAGATGAACCTGATGCAGAATTCGGCCATCAGTTTCTCTGCATGCTTTGACAAGGACCAAACCAAAACCCCTGCCCTTTTGCGCGACCTGAAAAAGAATTTCAATGTCAAATACAACGCAAACCTGGAGCTTATCACTGTACGCAACCATCATAAAGCCTCTGTTGATGAGCTGATTGAAGGCAAAGTCCTGGTCATGGAGCAGAAAAGCAGGACAACGCTGCAAATGGTGGTAAGCCAAAACCCATCATAGGAGGCTTCCGGATGTTGTCTTGTGCTTGGAAAGGTGGTGATCAGCTTGTCACTACGTTACTGATTAACGGGGGGTAAGGATTTTGCATTGCTGGGTTGTGTGCGGCATGCTGTGCTAACCCCAAACACCCCTGTCCGGTTCGGGACGGGTCAGGTACTGTCCTTATAGGCCGGCTGAAAAAAACGATCCCCACACGGCCCGGCACCATTGCGTTCGGGTTGCCGACAGGCTCTATGGACCGGGTTATCCTACTGCGTCCGGATCATCTCTTCAAAGGCTTCCAGGAAATCCCTGCCGGCATGTTGACAGGAGCTGCCAACCTTATCCATGGTGAACTCCCTGTAGTAATAAGGGTTAAGATCAGGGTCGCCCGAATACCTGACCGGAATTTGCAGCCTCCTTCCCGCAATTAGTCCCCCGTCCCTGCCAAAACGGCCCGTATTGGGAGGGTGATTGATAATGAACCACGAACACACCCCGAATTGCGTATAGATGCGACCCCAGGTGTCCCCACCCCTCACAGTATAGGAGACATCACCGGGCAAGGCGGGAGGCGCTTCCAGTCCGACCGGTATGGAATCCTCCGGGGTTTCAACGATCGTGTCGGGTGCCATGACGTCTTTCGGGGCAGGGACATCCACTGCAGGGTAAGGATCATACAAAAACAGATCATAAAACATGTAGGCGACAATGACAAAGCCAATGCCGACGAGGACACTCCTTATAAGTATGCTGTTTTTAGGAGATGCTTTTTTCGCGCTTTTGCTTTTTTTCCCTTTTGCCATCGCTTCCCTTGTATGTTTGTAAGGCCGTTGCTTTTCAGGAGGCGGCGCCTGGCCTGCAGGGGCCCCTTCCTTCTCTTTCAGGTTATAAAATCGTACCATCACCAGGGCTGTCGCTTCCTGATCGCTTTCATCACCGGCAAGCCGTAACATCCTCGACACCTTCGACTGTGCCGGCATCGAGTCCTGCAAGATCCTTTTTACCGGCCTGGACCTTATGACATGGCAAAAAGAGCCTGTGGCCAGCAACAGCTTCTCACCGTTTAATGGTTCAACAGGGTGAATGGTCGTATCGGGGTCCACCTGCGCCGCAACACCCAGATAAGCTGCCTTCGCTTCATCCTGGCCGTCCCTTTGACCTGGCACATCGTCAGGCCAGTCAGGCAAGAGGAGGGGAACCATCTTTTTGCCGTTAAATATCGACACACAGGCATCTCCCACCCGGGCGCAATGGACCTGTTCATCATGAAACAAAACACAAAGACAACTCAGTCGCCCGGCTTTGCGCTCCGGGTCTTTTTCCCCCATGTGGTAAAGATAACCGCTGGTGTAAACCAGTGCGTTTTTTGTTACCTCTGAACCATCATCTCCTGTTTCATTCTCCAGGTAATACCTGACACGTTCCATGACAATGCCGGTCAGTTCCACCTGCAACGGGTCATCATCAGCGCTGGCGACCACCACAAAAGCATGGCCATGAGGTGTTTCAAAAAACTCCTGCCGATGCAAGCCCTTCAAGCCTGAACGGCCGACAAGCTCATCTCCGGCATACTCGAACTTGTTAAACTTTTTTGTTGCCATAACGTAAATAGGTCGCCTGTGAACCAACAAATGTACATGTTATTTTTTTTATGTAAAATCACACACAGACACATAAAAAAAATCTTAAGATCTTTCACCCGGTCGTTGCTTGTTTATTAATGTTTATCATTTGTCGAAAGGTCAAAGAGGTTGAAGGGTTTAAAAGTTTATGGGTTTAATGGTTTAAAGGTTTATGGGTTTAAGGGTTTAAGGGTTTAAAGGTTTAAAAACCAATAGCTTACAGCCAATGCCCAAAAGATTCGTTTCATCGCTCTGCCCCCTTCGGCGGCGTTGTACTTTTTCTTTGGCTTCCATTGTGCTTTTACCGCCTTCGGCGGCATTGTACTTTTTCTTTGGCTTCCATCCAAAGAAAAAGCTACCAAAAAGAAAGATC
>SLCY01000029.1 GCA_007125585.1 Bacteroidales bacterium | reverse complement strand
GGACGAAGGTATTGGGTGACCTCAAACTCGGCTGGCGTTTTGGAACCCTGGCTGTAGCCCACCTGTTCGCCATTGACCCATACATACATGGCTGACTTAACGGCGCCAAAATGAAGGTAAACAGCCCTGCCATCCCAGTCCTCAGGAACCGAGAAAGACCTCCTGTAGCTGCCCACAGGATTGTCTTCCACGGGAATGTAATCCAAAACCGGTGGGGTGGGGGTTTCCCAGGGTGAAAACTCAAAAGGATGGTTCATGTACATGGGTACCCCAAAACCTTGAACCTCCCAGTTGCCGGGAACATCAATGTCATCCCAGTCATCTGTCGGATAATCGTCGCGGTAAAAATCTGCCGGCCGGCTGCCGGGCCCTTCCGCATAGTTGAACTTCCAAACACCGTTCAGACTTTTGGTATAGGCCGACTCCCACCGCTCGCTCGTGAGGGCATCTTCCAGCGTGGCAAAAGGGATGGAGCCATTCCGTGGCATCTCCCGGTTGATTTCCAGTACGTTCAGGTTAACCCAATCCTGTGCGGAAAGGTTCCCAAACGCCAGTAAACCAATGATCAGCAAAAAGGTTTTCATGATAAAGGGTTTTTGTGTAAACGATTATGGATAAATGATCATCTGCTTTAAATCCGGAGGCCGGAAACCGCTACCCTGCGATCCCGGATAAAAAACTTTCAATGGTCCAAATTTGGACAATATTTTGGTAATTTATTGCAACATAAAAAGCAAAGATTGGTATTTTTCTGTACCATGGCACCGAAAATTATAACCAGATCATTGAAATGAAAGGCCTTTACCAACGATTTGCAAATATTGTCGCAGTGTTTTCCCGGAAACACGCCTATCTTTGAACCCGGTTGGCCATTGGAACTTCGTGGTTATCGGGATGGATTTCCTGATGGCTGATTTTGGTTATTGCATTCATGCCCGGAAAGACCATAAGATGGCCTTTGGGGGCAATGCAGAGTATGTTAAAACAACGTGTTGGCGGATAAAAAAAGCGGTTTTTTTTGTAAGTTTGCAATGTAACAAGGGTCGCCATTTTCCGTTGTATGTATAATGCATGGACCATTCTGCATAACATGCCCAACAAAGGGTCATCCGTCTTAAAAATGACAAACATGGTAAAGTATCTCTGGCTGTTGCATGGGTTTTACCTGTTTCTGGTGTTCGGTGTCGCTGAACAGCTAAAAGCACAAAACGACAACCGTTATTATTTCGAACACCTGAACAACTACCACGGTTTGTCGTCAGACGTGATTCTTGATATCATCCAGGACAGCAAGGGGTTTATGTGGTTTTGCACGGAGGATGGCCTCAATCGCTATGACGGTTATACATTTAAAACATACCG
The DNA here is from genome assembly GCA_007125585.1 of Bacteroidales bacterium. Lineage (GTDB taxonomy): Bacteria > Bacteroidota > Bacteroidia > Bacteroidales > UBA7960 > PUPG01. The sequence goes on along the minus strand of SLCY01000029.1, from coordinate 8,211 downwards.
AAAAGACTACAGTGACGCCAACTCGCTTCTTGACAATGAGCTTACCTGCATAGCCGAGGATGGGAAGCAACGGTTGTGGATTGGCACCAGGAACCATGGCATCAGCATTTATGACCCGTCTGACGATCTCTTTCAGCATATATCCACGAGCAAGGGTAATCCACGCTTGCCCACCAACCAGGTAAGGGCGTTGCATATTGATGATGCAGGCAATACATGGATAGGGACGGAGAATTATGGGATATTGCGCATCACGCCCGACCGGGAACTCGTCATCTACCGCATTAAACACCGGCATCTGTCCAATCTTGTCAATGTCAAATCCATCTTTGAAGACAGCAGCGGCCGTTTATGGATAGGCAGCTGGCAGAACGGCTTGCTCTATCATGACCCTGCCACAGATGATTTTATCCGGGTGGATCTGCCATGGTCGCCGGAATTGCCCGGCAGTCCTGTAATCGCGATCCATGAGGATTCACACGGCCGTTTGTGGATCGGCAGCTGGGCACATGGCCTGTTTATCATGGAGGGTTCCGTGGAGAAAGGATTTAAAATCACCCGGCATCATTGCATTCATGAGGACTATTTTGAATCCGGTGCCATCACCATTTCTGGTGATATTGTTTTTTCTCTTGATCAGGATAGCCAGGGAAATGTATGGGTAGGTTCAAACAATGGGGTGGCTGTTTTCAGTCCCGGTGAGATTGACAAGCCTCTGCTGATAGGTGCGGACAGCCAAAGCAAATATGCACCAAAGAACAGCCAGGTATACAAAATATATACCGACAAGGAAGGCCTCCTTTGGATGGGAACACGGGGCAGCGGGGTGCACAAGGTGAATGTCGACAGGCACCGCTTCTTCTCCCATATAATACCGTATTCAGCTTCCAATATTTTTGATGAGACCGCCGTCTTCAGCCTGTTTGAAAAATGCAAGGATACCCTTTATGTAGGCATCAAATCGGAGGGCTTTTATATCTATGACCGGCACCGCAAAACATTTACACCATACCGCGAAATCCCCCTGTATTCAAACCTGCCGGTTAATTTTAATACAGCCTATTCTTTTGCAAGGGATCATTTGGGACGCCTGTGGATGGGCACCCGGTACCAGGGCATATGGTTGCTGGATTATGACAACCAGTCTGTTGTCAACATGCAAGAGGTGTACAGCCTTCTCAATGTCAGAAAAGTGTATACCCTGTTGCTGGATGTCGACAACAACATGTGGGCGGGAACGGACCAGGGCCTCTTTATTTTCATGCCGGAAGACAACGGAAATGGGCCTGGATATGAACTGTTGCATTTATCCGGTAGTCCAGATGAGGAAAACGCGCTGAGTGGCAATCATGTTACCTCGATATGGCAGGACTCCCGGAGCCATTATTGGATCGGGACCCTCAACAATGGTCTGAACAGGTTTGATGGGACCTTCCCCGGGAAGGAGATGGGCTTTGAACAGTTCCGCACCGATGAGGATGATCCCCTGAGCCTTGCAAGCGACAGGGTCAACGATATTATCGAAGATGACCATGGCCGTGTATGGTTTGGAACAGAAGGGGCAGGCGGACTGTCTTTCTACGATCCCCAAAACAATGCCTTTGTACCTTTTGCCTCAAAGCACGGCATTGCAATGGATCATGTGTTTGGCATGCTCCGGGACAATGACGCAAAGATCTGGCTGAGTACCAACAAGGGCCTGATCAGGATGGATGTCAGCAATATTGAGAATCCAGAGTTTGTATATTTTACCTCCGCGGATGGGCTTCAGGGAAATGTATATATCCGTGGTGCCAGGGTGGCGACTTCTGATGGCAAATTTTTTGTGGGCGGATACCATGGTTTCAATGGGTTTTACCCTGACAGGCCTATGCCTGTGTTCATAAAACCCACGGTTGCCATCACAGAAGTAAAACTGCGCAATAAAGAGGTGAAGTATAACCCGGAGGCCGGTAAAACGCTTGTACTGTCAAACAAGGACAAGCTGCTGTCCGTATATTTTTCGGTGTTGTCGTACAAGGACCCTGACAACAACCGGTTTGCATTCAATCTGGAAGGCTTTGATGAAGAATGGAACTACCGGGATGCCACAAACAGGCAGGCCGTATATACCAACTTGCCAAGGGGCAAGTATACCCTGCACATCAAAGGTGCAAACTCTAACGGATATTGGAATGAAGAGACAATACAGATTGATATCCTGGTAAAACCCGCCCTGATGGCTTCCAACCTGGCTGTCGTGTTGTATGTTCTGGTTTTTGGCCTGATAGTTTACGGACTGATACGCCTGGTCCTGTATCGCTCTGCAGTAAGACAGCAGCTGCAACTGGAAAAGTTTGAGCAGATGAAACTGGAACAGATACATCAGCTGAAGCTGCGTTCCTTTGCCAATGTGTCGCACGAACTGCTGACCCCGCTTTCTATTCTGAACTGCATCATCGACAACAAGCTTTCCGGGAACGGGATTACCAGTGAAGTGGCTGGGACGATGAAGAAGAATGTAAACAAGCTGAAACGCCTGATCGATCAGCTTATGATGATGCGTAAGATCGACTCAGGCCATTTAAAGCTGAAAGTGCGCAAGGGCGATATTCGGAAATATATCCATGACACCTGTCAAAGCTTTATGCCACTGGCCAAAAAGAAAGACCTTCAGTTGGCATTCAATTGTGAAGATGACACCATCATGGGCTATTTTGACCATGAGAAGATGGAAGCCATCATACAGAACCTGCTGTCAAACGCTTTCAAATTTACTGAATCGGGTGGTGTGGCCGTTCAGTGCAACATGTTCTACCGGGGCCAGTTAAGATGGGTCATGGTTACGGTTCAGGATACCGGATGCGGCATTCCGGAAGAGGAAACAAAGAACATCTTTGAACGGTTTACCCGGGTTAACGATAACACAGCCATTCCAGGAATAGGTATAGGGCTTGACCTGGTGAAGAGCCTCACCATTCTGCACAAAGGAAATGTAGATGTCAGGAGCCAGCAAGGTGAGGGGACACGCTTCAAGGTGGAGATCCCCATCGAGAAATGCTATTTCTCCTCTGATGAAATATCTGAACAGCCTGCATTGCAACAACATGAAGAGGTTGAGCCTCTGACAGCAGACGAAATCATCCCACCAAAACAACAACCCCTTGTGAAACAAAAAGGCAACCTCCCCCCCAATACCAAAACCCTTCTTCTTGTTGAAGACAACGACGACCTGCGCCAGGAACTGGGAGATTTCCTTTCCGGATATTATCATACTGAACAGGCAGAAGACGGTGTTGTCGCTTTGGAGATGGCCAAATACCTGTCGCCCGATATCATCGTAAGCGACGTGATCATGCCAAAGATGGATGGCTTTGAACTGTGCAAACAGATCAAATCGAACTTTGAGACCAGCCACATTCCCGTAATATTGCTAACCGCCAGGACGGATGATACCAGCAAGTCCGAAGGCTATTCATTCGGCGCCGACTCATACCTCACCAAACCTGTTACCCTGGATCTGCTCCTTACAAGGATAAATGGCATCATGGATGCCAGGGAAAGCCTGAAAGAGTTTTATCGACGCCGCTGCATCTTTGCCCCGGAACTGTCCAACATAAACATTCCTCCCCTTGATGAAACATTTATCCATAAAGCGACGGAAATCATAGAACAGAATATTGAGGATCCCGGGTTTAGCGTGCAGGTGCTTACCCAGGAAATGGGCACCAGCAACTCCATGTTGTACCGGAAATTCAATAAACTCCTCGGGGTTACACCCAACGAACTGATCAAGAACATACGCATAAAATATGCGGCTGATCTGCTTGTGAAAGGCAAATATACGGTTTCAGAAGTTGCCTACAGCATCGGCTTCAGCGACCTGAGCTACTTTGGTAAATGCTTTAAAAAAGAATATGGCATGGCCCCCTCCGAATACAGGGAACAACAGATGACCCCCTGACCCAGGTACCCCTTCACCCCACTGTATCATCCACTGCCCGTGTACATCTGTGTTTTAAAAAACTGTATGTAGGGCAGTTAACTGCCCAGATCAACAAATGATAACATTTTTTTACTGTTTGGGATAGAATTACCATAGCTGTTTTAATACAGATTGTAGATTTGTCCATAAATGCGAATGGCCAGGGTAAAGGCTGGTGAAAAGTCTACCGGCGCACATTCCTGAATGAAAGAAACTCATGTCATACCCAAATAAATAAAAAACATATGCGAAGATCTGTATTGTTTTTATTGGCTATCCTGCTGTTCATGGCTTCACCGGCCGTGGCAGAGAGATATACCGTAACAGGCAACGTCATTGACGATGAAAGGTTGCCATTGCCGGGTGTCACTGTCATTATCAAAGGCACCACGATCGGTACAACCACCGACATTGACGGCAATTACGTCCTGGGGGTGAACCCCCAGGATACACTCAGGTTCACTTTTGTAGGGTACCAGGACCTGGAGGTTCCAGTAGATGGCCGGACCCTGATCAATGTCACCATGCAAACAACCGCCATTGTCCTGGATGATGTTGTGGTGGTGGGTTATGGTGTACAGACCAGGGCGTCTATGGTTGCTTCCATCGCCCAGACCTCCGGAGACGATCTGTTGCAGGCAGGAGAAGTGACAAGCATTTCCCAGGCCTTGCAGGGGATGTTACCGGGAATCACCGCCATCACCTCAACCAGCAAGCCGGGCGCCGACCATGCTGAACTCTTTATCAGGGGCCGGGCCTCCTGGCAAAACACCGACCCCCTGATACTTGTCGATGGCATTGAAAGAGATATGAACGATGTGGACCCCAATGAGATCGAAAGCGTATCCGTGTTGAAAGATGCCTCTGCAACAGCCGTTTTTGGCGTGAAGGGAGCCAACGGTGTAATCCTGATCACCACCAAGCGTGGGGAAGTCGCCCCGCCCACCATCAGTTTTTCAACCAACCTGGGCTTCAAAGCACCCACTGCCGGTCCTGAGTTTGCCGATTATATTACCGCCATGGAGATGCGTAATGAATCACTGGCCAACGACCTGCGGTGGAATGACCAGGTGCCTGACGCCGTCATTGAGACCTGGAGGCAGAATATCCACAATGCCGGCCCCTACAACGATTACTTCCCACATGTCGATTGGTGGGATTTGCTGGTCAGGGATGTTGGCTACCAGTACCGATTCAATATCAATGTGCGTGGTGGGACTGATTTTATGAGGTACTTTGCATCCGTAAGCTACCTCAATGATGGCGATATCTTTAAAACCACCCCCTCTGAGTTCTATGACCCCTCTTTTGCTTATGACCGTTATAATTTTCGATCCAACTTCGACTTCAATGTAACGCGTACGACGGAGATTTCGCTCAACCTTTCAGGCATGGTAGCCTACCGCAATCAAACAGGCTACCGTATCAATCCCGCCAGTGGAGGTCTGCAGGAAGATGGTTTTGGACAAGCCCAGTTTTTTCAGGGCCTTTACAGGGCCGCCCAGAATGAATTCCCTATTCAATGGTCAGATGGCGAATGGGCTGTCGGCCCTGATGGTGACTTCAGGTCAAACCTCTACACCAGCTTCAATGAGATGGGACAACGTATATATCGCTACTACAGGGGCTTTGCTGATTTGTCACTTGAACAGGACCTGGAATTTATCACCGAAGGGCTTAACTTCAATGCAACGGTCTCTTTCAATTCACGGTCTGCCCATACCTCCAGCATCCAACGGTACGGAGGCGGCAACTTCGGTGAACAATACCCCATTACCTATAGCAGACAGTTTGACCTGACACAGCCAAATGAGGACGGGAGCTATCCCCTGATCGAAGAAAGGCGCTGGCCCTTTGGTGAAGCCCAAAACCCGCCCCCTTCTGCCTCTTATGATAATTTGCTCGTCGGGGGCTTCGGCAGGAGTTTTTACTATGAAGCAGCCCTAAACTACGCCCGGAGCTTCGGAAACCATAATGTTACCGCACTGGGGCTCTTCAGCCGAACTGCCGACGAAGGCCTTATGGGAAATCATTCCGTGTTGATCAAGATCCCTGAAAGAAGGGAGGATTATGTGGGACGCCTGACCTATAACTGGGCAGAAAGATATCTTTTTGAATTCAATGCCGCATATAATGGCTCAGAAAAGTTTGCCCCCGGAATGCGCTATGGGTTTTTCCCTTCGGTCTCCGCAGGGTGGCGCATCTCGGAAGAGCCTTTTGTTAAAGAACGTTTTGGCCACTTCCTGGACAACTTAAGGGTAAGGGCTTCCTACGGTACCTCCGGCGTTGACAGGGGTGCAAGGAGGTTTGCCTATATTCAGCCTTTTAATACCGGCGGGGGCGTTTCACTGGGCTATGAAACCGGCAACTGGTACGGACCCCTTTTCACCGAAGGTGCCGCTGCCAACCCCAATGCTACCTGGGAAACATCTACTAAACAGAACCTCGGCTTCAACATCGGCCTGTTCCAAAAACTCGATATTGAACTGGACTTCTTCAGAGAGCAACGTACAGGGATCTTGATGGGCGTTTGGTCGCCCCTGTGGCTGGGTATTGCAGAAGCATCAGGCAATGTCGGCGAGACAAAAAACCAGGGTGCCGAAATTGAAGTGGACTGGAGAGACAGGATAGGACGCAACTTCAGGTACCGGGTTGCCATGGGTGTGGCTTTCAATGAAAACAGGATCGTGTTCAGGGGCGATGGAGTAAACATGGAGGAATACCTGCAACATGCAGGCAAACCCATAGGCTGGCAATCACGCCTTGAACAGCACGGCTACTATGAAACCCTCGATGACATCTTTAACTATGCAACCCCGGGAAGTCATGCGATACAATCCGGACTGATCCCGGGCGACTTCATGTTCATCGACTACAATGGTGATGGCCAAATCGATGACCAGGACCGTGTGGTGATGCAAAATGTCAATTATCCCCTTAACACCTACAGCCTCACGCTGGCATTTGGATATGGTGCTTTCGACGTAAGCATGATGTTTTATGGTGTTTCTGACCTGTCGAAAAATGTGGATGGCCTGATATTATGGGATCTCCACCGCGGCGACTTTGGCATCTTCAAGGCCGGGCCCGATGTGTTGGGTCGCTGGACGCCGGAAAACGCTGAAAACGCTGTCAAGCCTGCCCTGCACGCTTCAGGTGAACTGCAAAGTTATAGCCAGAGTGCCAGCTCATTCATTTACCAGGATGCCTCCTACATCAGGCTGAAGAATTTTGAAATAAGTTACAATTTCACCAATCCCGGCCGGATTGGACTCAACAGGCTACAGGTCTATGTCAATGGCAATAACCTGTTGACCTGGACCAACCTCGACCACAGGATGGATCCTGAGACAGAAAGTGCAGGAGTGTATCCGCTGGTGAAAAGATACAACCTGGGTGTCAGAGCTTCTTTATAATTATTTAAAAAATGCTTAACCAATGAGATATATTAAGATATTTTTGATCGTTTCCATGTTGGTGTTTGTAACCAACTGCGAGAATTATCTTGACCTGTCGCCCGAACTGGGATTGACCGAAGATGTGGTCTTTGATAATTATGAATCGACACGAGGCTACCTTGACAGGTGCTTTCCGCTGCTGAATGATCATACCCACTGGAACAGGCAGCGGGCGCAACGGTCTCACCCGGCCTCCCTGGCCGACGAAGCCGCGCATACGTATGTGTATAATTTCATGAAGAGCATCATGAACACCGGCGACTGGTACCGCCAGGCCAGTTCTATTGAAGTCGGGTACACCGATGCAGCTATCGGGGGCATTGAAGGAAGGGTGATCCCCTCTTCATTTGCCGGCATCAGGGTGTCCAACACCATTTTAGAGAAGGTGCCGGGCTCAAACCTGACACAGGAACAAAAGGACAAACTGGTCGGCCAGGCCTATTTCTTCCGGTCGTGGTTTTATTTCGAGATCATCAGGCGATGGGGAGGGATGCCCCTCTTTGACAGGGCCTATGATCCCGATGACCCCATGGATATGGAACGCCTCAACTATCAGGAATCTACCGAATGGCTCATTGAAAGCCTGAACAATGCCATTGAACTGCTTCCCGACGAATGGCCGGTGGCCAAAAAAGGACGTCCAACGAAAGTGGCGGCCATGTCGGTGAAATCTATGGCCGCTTTGTATGCCGCCAGTCCCTTGATGAGAAACGAAGTGCACAGCCTGAATCAATACAATGACTATGACCAGGAATGGAGTGAAAAGGCGGCACAATACGCACATGATGT
>SLCY01000022.1 GCA_007125585.1 Bacteroidales bacterium | reverse complement strand
TAAAGGGGCCGTAGATTTTAGCAGATGCATCAGAAGCGGTGATCTTTCTTTTTGGTAGCTTTTTCTTTGGATGGGAGCCAAAGAAAAAGTACAATGCCGCCGAAGGCGAAAGAGCGATGGAACAAAAGAACGAAGCTTTTGGCTTTTAAACTTTTAAACCCTTAAACCCTTAAACCTCTTTGACCTTCTGACAAATGATAAACATTAATAAACTAGCAACGACCGGGTGAAAGACCTAGAGACGTTTTTCATTCGTCTGTGTGTAATTTCACATGAAAAAAATTCATGTATATTTGTCCATTCACCCATTCATTCATCCGTAAACACAAGAAAAATCATGAAAAAGATCTTATTTGCGCTTGTCGTTCTTTTGTATTTGGCGGGTTGCGGTCCGGTGCCCGAAACCAGGGAACATACGCCCATAGGCACCCAAACCATGGAAGATGTCATTAACGAACTGACAGAACAACATGGTCCCGAACATGCCAACCGTATCCGGCGCGGTGTCACACAGACCGCATCGCTGTGGCGTGCCAGTGACGGAACAGAAAGTGACTTTGAAAGCTTTTGCCTGCAGTCTTTCATCGGCGACCAGGAAGAGCTGGATGAAGTTTTTGACCGCCTGGCATACAACTTTGAGCATCTTTACGGTTACATGTATCGTATCGTACTCGAGCTGAACCGCCAGCTGGACGAAGACCGTGGACCCATTCACCGTATTGACCAGCTTTTCGGAGCTTACAGCCCGGCAGCCCATGTGCAGGATGACCTTTACAACAGCAGGATTGCCTTTGTTGTTGCATTGAACTTTCCGCATTATACACTGGATGAGAAAAATGAGCTGGGCGTGGATTGGGATGACCGTCAGTGGGGCTATGCCCGCCTGGGCGACTACTTTACTGCCAGGGTGCCCCCCAGGCTGTTGCAGGAATACAGGCAGGCCAGCAACGATGTTCGGCTCTACATCACTGAGTACAATATCTTCGCAGGCATGCTGCGCAATGACGAGGGGGAAAATATCTTCCCCGCAGACATGAAGCTTTTGGCACACTGGAACATCCGCGACGAGATCCGCTCAAATTATGGCCAGCCGGGAGGGCTGGAGAAAAAGGAGATGCTGTACCGTGTCATGCTGCGCATCATCAACCAGGATATCCCCAAACAGGTTATCAACAGTGATGCGTATGAATGGAATCCATTTACCAATGAGTTATGGAAGGATGGGGAGGCTGTTGGTGCCGAACCGGAAGGGACCCGGCGTTATGCACACCTGCTGAACCTTTTTCACGGCCTGCACAACATGGACCCCTACTACCCACACCTGGACACCTATATTCAACGTCGCTTCGACAGCAGCATGGAGATCCCGCAAAAAGAGGTGGAAGATCTGTTCCGGGAATATGCAGCTTCTCCCCTGCTGAGAGAGACCGCAGAGCTTGTCAGTGAGCGGCTCGGACGCGAGCTGCGCCCTTATGACCTCTGGTACGACGGGTTTAAAGCCCGAAGCGGCATATCCGAGGAGCAACTCGACCAGATCACCAAAAGAAGGTATCCCGACGCAGATGCACTTAACAGGGACCTGCCCCGTATACTCAGGCATTTGGGCCATACCCCGGAAATGGCTGATTTTATTGCAGACAAAATAGAGGTGGACGCGGCCAGGGGTTCCGGCCACGCCTGGAGGGCTTCCATGCGCGATAAGCCAAGCCACCTGAGAACCCGCATCGGACCCGAAGGGATGAACTATAAAGGCTACAATATTGCCATCCACGAATTCGGACACAATGTGGAACAAACAATCAGCACCCACTTCGTGGACAACTATTTTATCAACGGCATCCCAAACACAGCCTTTACAGAGGCCCTGGCCTTTATGTACCAGCGACGCGACCTGGAGTTCCTTGGCATTCACCAGGACGATCCCATGCAAGAGCACCTGGAAGTCCTCGATGTGTTCTGGGACAACTATGAAATGATGGGGGTATCACTTGTCGACATGGGCGTGTGGAAGTGGATGTATGACAACCCCGGCGCCACCCCTGAAACACTGAAAGAAGCAGTCATACAGATCGCCAGGGATGTCTGGAATGAATACTATGCCGATGTGTTCGGAACAGAGGACAACCCCCTGCTGGCCATCTACTCACACATGATACAATCGCCATTGTACCTGTCGAATTATCCGTATGGCCGCCTGATCATGTTCCAGCTGGAAGACCATATCCGGGACAAAGACTTCGCAGAGGAAGAGCTGCGCATCTTCTCCATTGGCCAACTGACGCCCAAACACTGGATGAATGCTTCCGTAGGCGAACAAATCAGCAATCAACCCATGTTTGAAGCCGTTGAAATAGCGCTTGCTGCCATGAGGCAAACGCTCTAGGGATAAAAATGCAAGAGGGACCTCACTTTTCAGCACTTCGACTTTTTATCAAGAAAAAAAAACGAAAACGCTGTATATTTGTTTTTTTTTGTAATTTAGCACCCTGAAAAAAACAAGGCTACAAGTGGTGGTAAAATCAGGGAGAGGTGGCCGAGTGGTCTAAGGCGCACGCCTGGAAAGCGTGTATCCGTCAAAAGCGGATCAAGGGTTCGAATCCCTTTCTCTCCGCTAGTGAATACAAACATTAAAGCTAACGTGCAGTTTGCAATTAATAAATTATCGTTCAAACAAAAACCAACAGAATCAGTTATGAAAAAATTATTCGTCTTTTTGACAGTAGCAGGGATGCTTACTTTTGGTCTGAACACCCTGGTATTGGCCGATGAACCAGTACAGGAAACAGAAGAGGTGGCTGAAACTGACGTTGATCAGGAAACAGAACCTGCACCTGCAGACATTATTGATCAGGACCTTGCGCCGGATTACGAGGAGCAAACCTTTCACTACATCCTGAAAGAGCAGTTTATTGAAGGTGGCCCTGCTTTCATGAGCATCATTTTGTTGTGTTTGATCGTTGGTCTTGGTCTGTGTATTGAGAGGATCATTTATCTGAACCTTGCTTCAACGAATACCAACAAGTTGCTCAACAAAGTGGAGGATGCCCTGAAAACCGGTGGTGTAGATGCAGCAAAGGATGTTTGCAGGAACACCCGCGGACCGGTGGCCAGCATCTATTACCAGGGGCTCGACAGGTATAACGAAGGGATGGAAGTGGTCGAAAAGTCGATCGTCTCCTATGGTAGTGTGCTGATGGGCCGTCTGGAGATGAACCTCACATGGATCTCCCTGTTTATCGCCATTGCCCCCATGCTTGGGTTTATGGGTACGGTAATTGGTATGATTGGTGCATTCGACGCCATTGCGCGCGCCGGTGACATCTCCCCGACCATTGTTGCGGACGGTATCAAGGTAGCCCTTCTGACCACCGTGTTTGGTCTGATCGTGGCCGTCATCCTGCAGATCTTTTACAACTATATCGTATCAAAGATTGACACAATGGTCAACACCATGGAAGATGCAACAATCTCCTTCATGGACATCCTAATCAAGTACAAAAAATAATAAACCCTTTCACACCATGAACGAAACGGTAATAAATATAGGAATGTTTGTCACCTATGGCCTGCTGGTCATAGCTGGACTGGCAGCCATCATCTTTCCGGTCATTCAGATGTTCAGCAATTTCCGGAAAGCCATACCAACGCTCATCGGTATAGGGATATTGATACTTATCCTGCTTTTCTCATACTCCATCAGCAGTGCTGAGGTGTATGAGGATGCCGGGCCAAGGGTATCCCAGTGGGTCGGGGGCGGCATCACCGCCACCATGATCCTTATCGGGCTGGGCCTGCTATCTGCCATTTTTTCAGAGATTTACAAATATTTCAGATAAGAACACAATCCATTAAATAGGAGATCTTTCTATGGCTAGAATGACCCCTGAAATCAATGCCGGATCAATGGCGGATATTGCTTTCCTCCTGCTGATTTTTTTCCTTGTCACCACCACCATGGATGTTGACACCGGGATCAACAGGATGTTGCCACCGCCCATTGACCCCAACGCACCGGACCCCCCTCCGGTAAGGGAACGTAATGTGTTCGTCGTACTGGTTGACGCACAAGACCGCTTACTGATAGAAGGGGAACTGGGCAATATCAATCGATTGAGAGAACAAGCCAAAGAATTTTTGTTAAACCCGGATGATGACCCCAACATGCCCGTGAAAGAGATGCAAACCATTGAACACTTGGGTGAGATAGAAGTATCGAGGGGAATCATATCGCTTCAGAACGACAGAGGCACATCCTATGAGATGTATATCTCCGTACAAAACGAATTGGCCGCTGCCGTGAGAGAGATCAGGGACGACGTGTCAAGAGAATATTTTGGCCGCCGTTTCAATGAACTCACCGACGAAGCATTGGTATACGCAGTGCGACAGGCAGTGCCCATGGCGATTTCTGAAGCAGAACCAAAAGACATAGGAGGGCGTTAAGATATGGCTAGATTCAGAAAAGAAGGTGGCAAAGGCACACCAAAGATCAATACGGCTTCATTGCCCGATATCATCTTCATGCTCCTTTTCTTCTTCATGGTAACCACCGTGATGCGGGAAACAACACTGTATGTCAGAACAGCACTGCCATCAGCAACAGAAATTCAACAGCTGGAACGACGTTCACTCGTGAGCTTCATTTATATCGGGCCCCCGTTACAATCACAGGTATTCGGCACGGAGCCAAGGATACAGTTGTACGACTCATTCGCCTCGGTTGATGACATCGCATCCTTTATTGAAGCGGAAAGACAAGCAACAGCAGAAGCAGAAAGGCCCCTGATGACAACCTCCCTCAAAGTAGACAGAGATACAAGAATGGGGATCGTCACCGATGTGAAGCAGGAACTCAGGATGGTAAATGCCCTGAGGGTCAACTACTCTACAATGCGTGGCGAAGTAGCCGGCCTGCAATAAATTTTTCCGGCACAAGCAATCACGAAAAGGCCAGCGGTTTGATTAACGCTGGCCTTTTTTGTTGTTGACGCCCAACATGCTTCAGGCCAAATGTTGAAGCCGGGGATGAAATCAATCATCATTCAGGTTGCCCGTCAAAGAATTCATATTCATGCCGCACCACATAGCAGCGGCTAACCCCATGGACAGGCATGTTCATCTGCACGCGACTCTCTGTTAAGCGCCCCTGCTCATCATATCTGCGTTCAACCTTACTCACCAAATGGCCTGACATATCACGTTCTTCCTGGAACGCTACATTGCCACCGTCATCATAACGAAGATGGGTGGTGTTTTTCTTTTGACGGTTCTCTTCAACCACTTCTACCGGCCGGTCTTTTTCGTCAGACTTTAATTGAATGCGCTCCAGTGCCTGACCCTTTTCATCATACACCATTACCGACACGCGATGGCCTTTCTCATCATATTCATTAACCCGCCTGGTCAGCGTATCATCACCCGGATCACGGGTCACGGTTTCCAAAAGGCGACCGTCACCATCGTATTGAAAGGTTTTTTCGGCAACGAGGCCTGATGAAACATCATCCCCGGTGTCTGACGGCCCTTCGTATACAGCCTCACGGACGCACAACCCGTCACTGTAATCAAACACCTCGGTCTGCTCCACCTCGCCATCAGCATCCACGGTAACCTTTTTTACCAAAAAACCATCAGCATCATACGCATGGGTCACTGTATCCTTCGACCCATCGGCATAATGAATAAACTCGCTCCTGACACGCTGCTGCTGGTCAGGCTCCCACGATTTCTCCTCCACAACCATACCGTCCGCTTCCTTTAACACCTCCCGCACCAAAAACCCATCCTCATTGTACCAATACTCCGTTTCCTGCTCCAGCAGACCATCAGTCCCATATTGCCGCTCACGGGTCACCCTGCCCCGTCTGGATTCATATTCCGTCTCCGTCATCAATCGCCCCACAACCCCGTCGAGGTCCGACTCCAAGGAAGGAAGATCATACCGTAAGACCTTTAATGATTTTATTTTTTTTGACATATGTAACCTCCAATCAAACACAACACCTACCCCCGAACCACGGCCCCCTGAATTCCAGAAATGACTCAAAACACCCGGTATTGGGATCAGCACGAAAAATTAAATAAAAGCATCTCCTTTCCGGATCTTGATATCATTCACAAACTTGCGGATCTGTTGTTCCTGCGATTTTTTACATATCAGCAAGGCGTTGTCGGCCTCCGACACGATATAATCTTCAAGACCTTGAATGACAACCAGTTTATCTTCCGGGACATTGACAATGCATTGATTGCAGTCGTACAGCATGGTGTTTTTGCCAACGACGGCATTGTTCCTTCCGTCCTTTGGGCGTGCATCATACAGAGAACCCCATGTTCCCAGGTCAGACCACCCAAGGTCGGAAATATATACATATACATTGTCTGCCTTTTCCATGATGGCATAATCAATGGAGATGCTTTTGCATGCCGTGTACGCTATATCCATATACGACTGTTCCTCAGGGGTGTTGTATTTTCCCAGGGCCTCCCGGAAAACAAAGCTGATCTCCGGCTGGTATTGCTCAAAGGCAGCAATGATCGCCTCACACGACCAGACGAAGATGCCACTGTTCCATAAAAAGTCACCGCTTTCAAGAAAAGATTTGGCCAACTCCAGGTCGGGCTTTTCTGTGAACGTCTTCACTTTTTTCAGACGCTCATCTTCCGGAAAATACGAGTCTTCCATAAACTGAATATAACCATAGCCGGTGTCGGGCCTGCTTGGCGTAATGCCAAGGGTGAACAAGCGTTTTTCCTTATGAGATGCATCCAAAGCTGACCTTATGATGTCACTGAAAACGTCCTCTTTTAAAATGATATGGTCAGATGGGGCCATCACAATGCTGGCCCGGGGATTCAAATCATGGATCTTGTATGCTGCATACGCAATGCATGGTGCGGTATTCTTACGTGCCGGTTCGCATATCAGCCTTTCAGGCGAAAGGTCAGGGATCTGGTCGATCACCAGCTTTTTGTATTTTTTATTGGTGACGACAAATATGTTCTCCGTGCCACATACCTTGTGGAAGCGTTCGTAAGTTTGTTGCAAAAGGGTCTTCCCTGTCCCCAGGATATCAATAAACTGTTTGGGTCGCGATTCACGACTCATTGGCCAAAACCGCTCCCCCACTCCGCCGGCCATGATGACTACATAGTTGTCTTTGCTCATGTTTCTCTGTTATAATGATTATTGTGTTATTTCAGGTCATGGAAGACAGGGATCATCTATCAGAACCCTGTCATCAACATTCAGCCACTAACCATCAATCAGATGCAATGGCTTTACTTTCGCAGCAGCATGTATCAGATAACGCTTTTTATTGTCAAGGCATAAACAGCGAAATCGTGTCCTCACTTTTTCCTCTTTGCGAAACATTCGACCATTACGTGTCTGAAACACCCCGGTGTCTTTTATTTCGTCCAGAAAAAGCCATGCCGGCGGTTTCTGGTCCTTATCGAAGGCCCGCAAAGCCCTGGCCACATCAACGACGGCCACACCCGAAGCTTTCACACGGTAGGAGTAATCGACAAGAAGCCCGCAAACAGAAGGATGGAACAGACCTGCACCGGTAAACCGGCGAATCATCGCACCGTATTCTTCTTTCCATTCGCGACCGTGCGGGGCAACCTTGCGACCATATCTTTCATAGACCTTCAGATGCGCAAGTTCATGCAAGAACACCAACAAAAACTCATAGATGTTCAGGTCGCCATTCACTGAAATCTGATGTGGCGATCCATTCCTCCCGGGTTTATAATCCCCCAACTTGGTCAACCTGTTACGGGTTATCCTCAGATGAATACTGTGTGTTTCGAGGATGTGGCTTACAGCTTCAACCGCATCTACGGGGATATAAGCTGCCAGGACATCATTGACCGTTTGCCGCATCGGATGAGAAGGATTTTAAAGATGTTATACTGTACAATCGTTGGGGCATTATCCTGTATTGTTGAATGGTGTCTTTCTGGTTCAACAGCACATCCTGGCTGTAAGCCGGACAGTCACAGCCGCTGCCGCGGAAGATAAAACATCCATTCAACACAGCCAGGGCAAAAAGACACAGAAAACCAGCTGCAGAAAAACGGGTCCGGCACGATGAAATGGTACTCATTGTACACGTTGTTATTCTTTTGGGGTCAAAAGTAATAAAATTAATGCTTCTGGAGCAGCGAAAGTTGGTATTTGTTGGGCAGGTATTGCGCGAGAAGAGCAATCCGGAAAAAGCCGGGCATGCCTTTTCAGGGTGTGGCGCCCCCGTTTGAATCCATTACTCCGTAAGATATTGTCCCTGTCGGGCCGAACATGTTTGCCCCGTTGGTCAGAAAGAATAACAAAAAAGGGTGTACTTTTGCCCGGATCGTGTAAATTTGCATAATGGTATCCAACGGTTTCCGTGCGAACTCAACGGCAGCATAAAAAAGGGGGCAATCGCCTGCGCAAATGCGAACAATAAAGACAAAGGTCGACAAGCAGCCATGATATTGATCATTAAATTAATAAAGGAGAGTGCCATATTCGCTGTTGCTTCTGTTACAGCCAATAAATTGCGCACTGTTCTTACCCTTCTGGGCATTACCATCGGCATTTTTGCCATCATCTCAGTATTTTCCATTGTAGATTCTATTGAGAAACAGGTTCGGGCAAGCATTGACACCTTGGGCGACAACATTGTCTACATTCAGAAATGGCCATGGGGGGGCTTCGATGGTGAATACAGGTGGTGGGACTATGCCAGCAGGCCTGTACCTGAACTGAATGAACTGGAAGAGCTGAAAAGGCGCACCAACACCGTGGAAGCCGCAGCCTTCCTGTCATCAACGAGAAGGCGGGTGGAGCACCTCAATACCAGTATTGACAACGTAAACATCATTGGTGTTTCGGCCGATTACGACCAGGTACGTAATTTTGAACTGGAAAACGGACGCTACTTCTCTCTCCTGGAGTCATCGGCGGGAAGGAATGTGGCGGTCATCGGCCATGACCTGGCAGAGAACCTCTTTCCGGATATTGATCCCGTTGGCCGTACAGTAAAGGTTTTCGGACATAACACCGTGGTGATCGGCGTTTTTGAAAAAGAAGGCATGGGAATATTCGGCGACAGCCACGATGAGGCCATGGTATTGCCCATACAATACCTGGCACAATTCATAAACGTCAACCAGCAACGCTTTAGCCCCTACATTATGGCAAAAGCCTATCCGGACATCGCCACCGGCGAAATGATCGATGAACTGACAGGGATTATGCGTTCCATCCGCCGGTTATCACCAGTGGCATTGAACAACTTCTCTTTGAACGAACCCAGCTTTCTGTCGCAAGCCTTCGACGGGGTGTTCGCCATCATCAGCCTGGCAGGCTGGATCATCGGAGGGTTTTCCATCCTTGTGGGGGGGTTCGGCATTGCCAATATCATGTTCGTATCTGTCCGTGAACGTACCAGTATCATCGGCATCCAGAAAGCCCTGGGTGCAAAGAATTACTTTATCCTCTGGCAGTTCCTGTTCGAAGCTGTGTTGTTAAGCCTCATGGGCGGCGGCGTTGGCCTCCTGCTGGTATTCACAGGCACAGCCGTTGTCTCCAACGTGTTCAACCTCGATTTTATGTTGAGCGTATCAAACATCATGCTGGGGATAAATGTTTCAGTGATTATAGGGCTCATTTCCGGGTTCGTCCCTGCCTGGACTGCCGCCCGCCTGAATCCGGTAGATGCGATACGGAGCACAGGATAAAAGTCAGCCGCCCTCACACAGCAGACAGCAGTAAGTTGCCGGAAGGCATGTGTGACGTGCATTTGTTACTATTTAAAAGCAAAGACCATGAACAGAAAAAAAGTGATGTTGATCATTCTTGATGGATGGGGCAAAGGCGAAGAAAATGAAGCCGACATCATCCATCATGCGAACGTGCCTTTTACCAGGAGTCTTTATAAAACAACACCCCATACCCTGCTTAAAACATCCGGTGAAGACGTGGGCCTTCCTCAAGGCCAGATGGGAAACTCAGAGGTTGGACACCTGAACATGGGTGCGGGAAGGATCGTTTACCAGGACCTGGTAAAGATCAGTCAGGCCGTTAAAGATAAATCGTTCCGTGAGAACAAGGTGCTGAAAGAAGCCTTCTCCTATGCCAGGGAAAATGGCAAAAAGATCCATCTTTTTGGTCTTGTTTCTGACGGGGGCGTCCACTCTGCCATGGATCACCTTTTTGGTCTTTGCGACATGGCCAAAATAGAAAGCTTTGATGATCTGTATGTACATGCATTTACCGATGGCAGGGATACCGACCCCCGGAGTGGCAAAGGCTTCATCAGGGAGTTGGAAGACCATATGGAGCGGTCGGCCGGCACCATAGCCACGGTATGTGGCCGCTACTACGCCATGGATCGCGATAAGCGCTGGGAAAGGATCAAGGATGCCTACGACATGCTGCTGGAGGCCAAGGGGAAAAAGTTCGGCAGTGCGGAAGAAGCCATCCAGGCCTCTTATGATGAGGATGTCACCGATGAGTTTATCAAGCCCAAAGTGATCACCAAAGGCAATGGCGAGCCTCAGGCTACCGTTGACAAAGGTGATGTGGT
Source organism: Bacteroidales bacterium (assembly GCA_007125585.1). Taxonomy (GTDB): domain Bacteria; phylum Bacteroidota; class Bacteroidia; order Bacteroidales; family UBA7960; genus PUPG01. Next base: position 17,325 of record SLCY01000022.1, on the reverse strand, counting down.
AATATGCTTCAACTTCCGCACCGACCGCCTGCGTGAGATCACCACCGTCCTGACGCAGAAAGACATGCCCGAACATGGCATGCAAACGCTGCCACTGCATTATGTCACCATGACAGAGTATGACAAGTCATTTAAGGGGGTGAAGGTGGCATTTGGCAAAGAAGACCTGAAGAACACCCTCGGCGAGGCCTTGTCACAGGCTGGGAAGACCCAGCTGCGCATTGCGGAGACAGAGAAATACCCCCATGTCACCTTCTTCTTCAGCGGTGGTCGTGAAAAAGTTTTCGATGGTGAGGAACGCGTGATGATCCCTTCTCCCAAGGTAGCCACCTATGACCTGCAGCCCGAAATGAGTGCACCAGAGGTAAAGGATGCTGTGATCAAGGAGATAGAAAGCGGTAAACACGACTTCATCTGTCTGAATTTTGCCAATGCCGACATGGTTGGCCATACAGGCGTCGTGGGGGCAATCCGTGAAGCGCTGGAGACCGTTGACTCCTGTCTGCGGGAGGTTGTTGAAGCTGGACTTGCCAACGATTACAGCATGATCATCACCGCTGACCATGGCAATGCCGACTACGGAATCAACCCCGATGGATCACCCAACACTGCGCACACCACCAACCCCGTGCCCTGCTGGCTTGTAGACACACGTTACAAAGAAATTAGACCCGGCCGCCTGGCAGACCTCGCGCCAACCATACTCCATATGATGGACGTGGAAATCCCGGGTGACATGGAAGGGAAAGTGCTGGTAGAATAAGTCCCGGCTTGTATTCAGTATTGTCTCCAGTACCGGGCACACCAAAAAAATTGCCCCATTTTGCGCCGGTAAAGTAAACCTTTTACTACTTTTACTACCATTGAATGTCCTGATGGCACCAACAGGGTAAAAACCCGATACAGAGTGTACTGTTCAATCCCCGACAAGGGCAGGACAAGCATGCATCTGTTTAGCAGGTCCTGATGATTCAAGGATTTAGCATATTTTTGTACGTTCATTATATCCCCGTATTTGTTGCATTCAGTCTGTACCAATGGATATTTTAAATAAGCCACCCGACATCTCGAAAGATTTTCTTGAATTCGAGAACACCTATTACCTGGCGGAGCAACTCGAGGCCTTTGATCCCCTGACCGGCCGGGGAACGATCAAGTACCGGCGGCATGCGTATTCCACTATACTCTCTTTCAACAGTATGGACGTGCAGCTGGAAGATACCGGACCGAAGGAGTTCCCCCCCGGTGAATACGAAGTGTCTCCCGTGCTGCCTTTCAGACTTGAATTCATCTCCCCGCGCACCGTCCGGTTGCGGCTCGTAACGGGAATCGAAGCACCCGGCAAAGAAGACGAGCCCTCCCTGATGCTTGTCTGCGAAAACAAACAAAGCAACGATGCCTGGCAGCACAGCGAGACCAGGGAAGCGCACCGGTTTACAAGCAAATACGGCACGGTAACCCTGTTTAAGAATCCATGGCGCATCGAATGTGCCGATGCAGACGGAAAGGTACTCACAAGCAGTTGTCACAGATCGGACAACGACACAACGTTCACCCCGCTGATGCCATTCGGGTGGGTGCGGCGCATCTCTGATTATGCCCGCCACTTCAGTGCTGCGTTCCATTTACAGCCGGGAGAAAAGATTTACGGATACGGAGAGCACTATACGGAATTTAACAGGCGCGGACAGAAATTGCACCTGTTTACCGATGATGCACGGGGATCACAGAACGAAAAAAGCCACAAACCTGTTCCGTTCTTTATGAGCAACAGGGGATACGGTATGTTCGTCCACACATCCGCACCCCTTACATGCGACGTGGGCAAATACTATAATGGCCTGCATTCGTTGTTCGTGGGTGAAGATGTGCTGGATCTGTTTATCTTTCTGGGAGATCCGAAAGCAATACTCGATGAATATACCGGCCTCACGGGGAAGGCACCCATGCCCCCCCTCTGGTCATTCGGATACTGGATGAGCCGCATTACGTACTATTCGGAACAGGAAGGCAGAGACGTGGCCGCAAAGCTCAGGGAGCACCGGATCCCGGCCGATGTGATCCATTTTGATTCCGGATGGTTCGAAACAGACATCCATTGCGATTATGAATTTTCCGTTAGTCGCTTCGACGACCCGGCCCGGATGATCAGCGACCTTCGTGAGCAGGGCTTTCGTGTCAGCCTCTGGCAGCTGCCTTACTTCGTTCCCCGCAACAAGCTGTTCCGGGAGATCCTTGAAAAAGGGTTGTACATCCGCGACGGCAAGGGAAACAGTCCGTACGAAGACCTTATCCTGGACTTCACGAATCCGGAGACGATAGAATGGTACAGGGAAAAACTGGGCGACCTGTTGCGAATGGGTGTCGCGGCCATCAAAGCCGATTTCGGCGAAGCGGCACCAATGCACGGAGTGTACCATAACGGCCGGGGCGGGTATGTTGAGCACAACCTGTACCCTACCCGGTACAACAAGGCCGTTGCCGACATTACCAGGGAGATCACCGGCGACGATATCATATGGGCCCGAAGCGGATGGGCCGGCAGTCAGCGTTACCCTGTGCACTGGGGGGGCGACGCCTGCACTTCCGACGCCGGGATGGCCGGCGTGCTGCGCGGCGGACTGAGCATCGGGCTTTCGGGCTTTTCATTCTGGAGCCACGATGTGGGAGGTTTTGTTGCAAAAACCCCGGAAAACCTGTACCACAGGTGGATGGCGTTCGGTGTGCTCTCATCGCATACCCGCAGCCACGGCCAGCCGCCAAAAGAACCGTGGGAATACGGCGAAACACTGACGGAGCAATTCAGAAACGCTCTCAACATGCGCTACAGGTTAATGCCCTACATCTATGCACAGGCCAAAGATTCTTCCGAACGGGGGCTCCCCATGATGCGCGCCCTTTTCGTTGAATACCCTGACGATCCCGGTGCGTGGGATACCGACGACCAGTACCTGTTCGGCAGCGACATCCTTGTCGCCCCCCTGTTCGAAGATGCCGGAAGCCGCGATGTGTACCTCCCCGGCATGCACCCATGGATCGACTACCAGTCGGGAGAGGTATACCAGCCGGGATGGCAACACATAACAGCCGGGGAAATACCGGCAGCAATCCTTGTTCGGGACGGTGCAGCAATACCACACATCCCCCTGGCCCAATCCACTGCCTTCATGGACTGGTCAACACTGGAACTTGTCGCCTTTACGCATGACGCGGAAAGCGCCCGGGGACTCATTTGCCTGCCCTCCGAGAATACGATCAAACACATACGATTAATCGTACAAAACGAAACACCCCAGCTGGAACATGATCCCTGCAAGGGAACGGTCGCATTCGCACTGTCGCAAAAAAAGAGCACAGACACATGACGAAAAAACAATTGTTCGATAGCCTGGTCCGGGGAGAACAACAGCATACAACCCCTTTCTCCCCCATCCTGATGCATTTTGCCGCACGGCACATTGGAAAAACCTACGGTGCATTTGCAAGCGATCACAATGTGCTGGTCGAAGCCAACATAAAAGCCATGGAAGATTTCGACATGGATATGGTTTCCCTTATTTCGGATCCGTATCGCGAAGCCTCGGCTTTTGGCGCGGAGATAGAATTCAGGGACGAGGAAGTGCCCCGGTGTCTCACCCAGGTGATAAAGAAGGCGGAAGAGATTGAAAAACTCGTGATCCCCGATGTTTACACCAGCAAACGGACACTCGACCGTATACAGGGGGCGGAAGCGTATTCCAGGATCCTGAAAGGGAAGGTCCCGGTGATCGGCTGGATCGAAGGCCCCCTGGCGGAAGCATGCAACCTGATGGGGATCACCGAAATGCTGATGCACCTGATGATGGACGAACAATCGTCCGAAATGCTGCTCGACAAGTGCCTGGAGATGGGCAAGTCTTTCGCCAAAGCACAAATAGACGCCGGATGCCATATCATCGGGATGGGCGATGCCGTATGCTCCCAGATCGATTCAGTAACATACGACCGGTTTGTCAGGGAACGGCACACCGAAATCATCCAACACATCCATGACCTTGGTGGCCTGGTCAAACTGCATGTATGCGGTAACATCACACATCTGCTGCCTTCCCTGAAGGGTATTAACGCCGATATTGTGGACATCGACTGGCAGGTGGACCTGGACAATGCCAGGAAGAAGCTGGGTCCCGGAACCATACTGTGCGGCAACATAAACCCTGTCGTTATTCAGGACAAAAGCGCAGAAGAGGTGTATGCCCTGTCAAAAGACCTGGTGGAGAAACAAAAAGGGCAACGTTATATATTGTCAGGGGGTTGCGAGGTCACCGTAAACACCCCTGCCGAAAACCTGCTTGCCATGCGAAAGGCAAGCCGTTAACATACCTGAACCATGGACGAATTACTGGAGAACATTGCAACCTGTATTGAATTTGGAAAGATCAACACCGGGTCGCCCTTTCCTCCCGACATGCGTGGGAAAAAGGGTGCAGACGAATATACCAGGGAAGCCCTGGATGCAGGAATAAATCCACACACTGTACTTACCAGGGGGTTGATGGTCGGGATGGACAAGGTGGGCAAAAAGTTCAGGGAAAACAAGGTGTTCGTCCCCCAGGTACTGATGTCGGCCAAAGCAATGAACACCGCCATGGAGCACCTGATGCCGTTCTTCTATTCAGGCGATATAAGCGCGAAAGGGACATTCATCATAGGAACGGTTTTCGGCGACCTGCACGATATCGGGAAGAACCTTGTGGCAATGATGCTGAAAGGCAACGGATGGAACGTAATAGACCTGGGGATGGATGTGGCTACCGATACATTCCTGAAGACACTGGAGGGACATCCCGGTGCCGTTGTCGGCCTCTCTGCGCTGCTTACCACCACGATGGCAAACATGCATCAGATCGTGGAACGCATCAAGGAGAAAAAGCCCCAAACCATTGTGGCAATCGGCGGGGCTCCGGTTACGCAGGACTTTTGCGACAAGATAGGTGCCGATATCTATTCGCCCGATCCCCAGGGCCTTCTGGAAGACCTGGACAACAAACTGTTTGCCAGGTAAGTCTGCAAAAAACGACAGATGGCCGGCAGGAAAATTGCGCACTCTGTAACAACACAAACGCAAACACGATGAAAGACATAATGACCGGACAGGAAAGAATACGAAAAGCAATGCGCCGCGAAGCGACCGACCGGGTGCCATGGGTACCCTTTGTCGGGGTGCACGGCGGATACCTTCTCGGCATTGCTGCCGACGAATACCTGAAAAACAGTGAAGCCATAGCCAGGGGAGTTGGCAAGGCCATTGAACTGTACCAGCCCGATGGTATCCCCGTTGTTTTTGACCTCCAGGTGGAAGCAGAAGCCCTTGGATGCAAGGTGCAATGGTCCAAAGACAATCCCCCTGCGGTCATATCACATCCACTGGCAGAGGGAAAATCCCCAAAGGACCTGCCCGAACTGGATGCAGGTTCGGGACGTATCCCGGTCTGCCTGGAAGCAACCCGTAGATTACGGGAAACCTATCCTGAACATGCTCTGTATGGTTTGATCACCGGACCCTTTACCCTCGCCCTGCACCTTGCCGGAACCAATATTTTCATGCAGATGATGGAGGCGCCCAACGAGGTGAACGCCCTGCTGGAATTTTGCCATGACATCACATGCAAAATGGCTGGATGGTACATGGATGCAGGATGCGATGTCATTGCAGTGGTAGATCCCATGACCAGCCAGATAGACCCGGCCTCCTTCGAACAGTTCGTTTTCCCACCCGTTACCCGGCTCTTTGAAATGATCCGCAACCGGGACAGGCTGAGTTCGTTCTTCGTTTGCGGATATGCACAACAAAACATACCGGCCATGTGCGCCTGCAGACCCGACAACATCAGCATCGACGAGAACATCCCCCTGGAATATGTCAGGAAAGTCGCAGAAAAGCATGGTATCAGCTTTGGAGGAAACCTGAAACTCACCTCCGTCCTTTCGATGGGAACCCCCGGGGAGGTCGAAATACATGCACTGGAGACCCTTGAAGAGGGAGGCGACGTCGGATTCATCATGGCCCCCGGGTGCGACCTGGTCATGGGAACCCCTCCCGAAAACCTGCAGGCAGTCACACGGATACTTGCCGACCCCTATCACAGGGAGTTTGTCAAAACCGTGCGATCAGCAAAAGTGGAGGAAGAGGTTCCGGACCTGACGGATCACTGGAATGCCGACAAGGTTGTGATAGATATCATTACACTGGACTCCTCCTCCTGCGCGCCATGCCAGTACATGGTAGAAGCAATGGAGCTGGCAGCCAGACCCTATGGTGACAAAGCCGAATGCAACGAATACAGCATTAAAACCAGAGAAGGGCTGCAAATGATGAGTGCCCTGGGAGTGAAAAATGTCCCGGTAACCGTTATGGATGGAGAGATCCTCTTTGTCTCGCAAATACCCCCCGCCCGGAACATTGAAAAAGCAATACAAAAAAAGCTCAGGGATAAGAAGCTTCTGTAGCCCGGCATATTATAACAAAGGATATTCCCCCGATGGTGGCACTGATCATTATAACAGGCTTTCTTGGGGCAGGAAAGACCACCCTGCTCAACACACTGGTCAGGCAAAGCAAGCCGCACGAAAAGATCGGTATTGTGCAAAATGAATTTGCCCCAGTCCGCGTTAAAGGGGAAGCCCTCGATGCAGAAGCCGTCGCATATCCCGTTCTTGAAGTGAACAACGGGTCGGTGTTTTGTGTTTGCCGGCTGAAGCACTTCACCAGCGACCTTCGCCGTTTCCTGGAAACCCACCGGCCCACCCACGTGTTCCTGGAGGCATCGGGACTGTCGGATCCATCGTCGATCGGGGAAATGGTTAATGACCCCCTGCTGCATGACACAGTGCGTCTGCATACAATGCTGTGCGTCGCGGACGCCTCGCTGCTGGGCAAAACAGACAAAATGATCCGGTATGTGAAACAACAGATCATGCTGGCAGACACTGTGATTCTGAACAAAATGGATGCTGTCGCAGATCCTGATGCACAAAAACACCTGATACAATACATACGCGGTTTGAACCCGTATGCCGGCATCATACCGGCCACGCATTGCAGGGTTCACCGGGAGGACGTGTTGAAACAACGGGGCGAAAGGGCGCTGCCAGCCCGCCGGTCAACCCGGCCGGACATACGATCTATGGTGCTGCGTACCTCCAGGAAGTTATCCCATGCAGGGATGAAGGAGTTCCTGGATGCATTTGCCCCCCGTGCATACCGCATCAAGGGACTGATAAAAACAGACCGGGGACTCTTTTCCGTTCAATGCGTGCAGGACAGTATCCATACAGAACGCCTCGAAGAGGATAAAGGCAACACGGAGTTGATCGCTATAACGGATGACTTCACACTCAAGGAGTTGAAGAATGTATACGAACTGAAACGACAATGATCCGCACATTTGCATTTCCCTATACGGCATTGCAAATAAAAGCCACCGACCTGGAAAAAAATATCGGGTATGTCCCCGATTCCAGCATGGAGGCATTTGCCGCCGACTACAATGATGTGCTGGGGAAGGCTGGTTCCACCGTTGAAATACAATGCGGGTACCGGACCTTTCAGCCTGTCACCGTTAACGAAAAGGACATCTCTGTACAGATAGCATCCACCGTGATGTATCCGGGTTCCATTATTCTGCAGCAGCTTAAAGGGAGCACCGGTGTCCTTGTATTTGCATGCACGGCAGGTGAAGCCATTACGGACGAATCCCGTCGCTGCACTGCCCGTGGTGATACACTGAAAGCATACCTGTACGATGTCATGGGGTCGGTGAGCGTCGAAAAAGCGGCCGATCTGCTTGAAATCGAAGCTAAAAAGGAGCTCAATGCCGTGGGGATGAAAATTACAAGAAGGCTGAGCCCCGGGTATTGCGGGTGGGACGTTGCCGAACAGAACAAACTGTTCGGTTTGCTGCCGGATGGCTTTTGCGGTATCCGTCTTACTGAATCCTCCCTGATGCGTCCGATTAAATCTGTAAGCGGCATTATCGGTTTCGGAAAAAACGTGCAACGAACATCCCGCCCGTGCAGGCACTGTTACGACACATCCTGTGTGTATAACAGACGTAAAAACAGAGGAACAAAACGGCCAGGACGGGATAAACAAAGCGAACTGCAATGAGCAATTACCGGCATGAAAGCCGCACCATGACACGTCAATTCTTTGATAAAATGACTATTCACCAGATTATAAATTAAAACTTAACGCAATGAAAGCTGTCACATCACAGATTGTCTGGGCACTGCTTCTTCCTGTTTTAATAATTGTATCATGTGAAGCCCCTCCGACGTACGATACAGACCCCGCCATCGAATGGCACGACGAGATCATCTACCATGTCATGCAAAGAAGTTTTTATGATTCATCGGGCGATCGCCACGGTGATTTAAATGGCTTTGTCGAGAAGCTCGATTACCTGGAAGAGTTGGGGGTAACTGCCATCCTGTTCACACCGCTGTACAAGTCCGACTTCTACCACAACTACTTCCCCATCGATTACGAGGTCATTGATCCGACATACGGGACAATGGACGATTACCTGGCATTTATCCGCGCTGTACACGACCGCGACATGAAGTTTATTATGGACATGGAAACCCAGTATGTGCAGAACGGCAATTTGTGGTTCGAAGATTCGTACCGAAATCCTGAATCGCCGTATTCTGATTTTATTTATTACAGCGACGAAGATAACGTTTACCCCGAACAGTTTCTCAGGGAAACCAAGGCTGAATTCTACCCTTATAAAGCATGGCCCGACCAGGAGCTGCACATTTTTCATCTCGACATGAACCACCCTGCGGTGCTATCCTACATGAAAGACTACTATACGCTCTGGATCGACCCGCACGGCGACGGAAGCCTTCGCGACGGCGTGGATGGCTTCCGTATCGACCATATCATGGACGATCTGGATTACAAAGGGATTTTCACCAACCTTTATACGGCTTTCTGGCGCCCCCTCTTTGACCACCTGAAAGAAATAAAACCGGGGCTTTTCATCGTGGGTGAACAGTCGAACTGGGCATCGTACGGAGAGGAAATGATTAAAAAAAGCGGCGCTGATGCCAGCTTTGGATTTCTCATCCGCTATGCGATCGCTGACGTCATGGCTGAAGACCCTCCGGAGTATGCCGCTGACCATGATGCCGCCTACATTGGCGAACAGGTCATGGAAACGCTAAGACATATCCCTGATGGCAAGAGCCACATCCATTTCATTGAAAACCACGACATTGATCGCTGGGCTAGTGTTGTAAACAGGCACGATGGCAAGATGCAATGCGGAGCAGTACTGAATATGATGTTGCCAGGCATTCCCGCCATTTACTTCGGACAGGAGCTGGGGGTTACAGGAAGAGTGAAAGACTGGAGCTACGATGTAAACCACCTTCCCGTCCGGGAGGCCTTTCCCTGGACACCCGATCACAGTGATGACGGCATTGCCGTATTCTATAAAGATACAGGGCCCTGGTGGGATCAATCCTATTTCAACACCGGAGAAGCTGAACAATTTGCCCTCTCGGCACAGAAAGATGAACCCCTTTCACTCTGGCACCTTTACCAAGACCTGATCCGGTTCAGAAAAGAGAGCAAAGCACTGAGGCATGGTGATTTTCAAATGCTCCGGACAGGTGAAGACAATCTTCTTGCCTTTGGCAGGGAAAAAGAAAATGAAAAGATAATCGTCTATATGAACCTTTCTGGGCAGCCAATGCATATTGAGGCCATTGATGAACAGTGGATCCTGTTTCAAAGCATGGCCACTGCTTATGGCAGTGGTTTCTTGCTGGAGCCTTATGGATATGTCATTTATAGGAACTGACCGGGACTAAATATGGCCCATGAAACCATCTCTTTTTTGGGGCATCGAATAAAAAATTTATTATCTTTGCACCCCAAATCATTTCATATTTATCTAACCCACAATCAATAGCAATATGATAAAACAATTCAAGAACATTTTGCCCCTGCTGATGGTGCTGATTACCTGCACAGCAGCATTCGGGCAACAAGGGACAGTGACCGGGGTCGTCAGTGACCAGCAAACTGGCGAGACATTGCCCGGTGCAAATATTGTGATCCGGGGAACCACTATCGGCACAGTCACTGATATTGACGGCGAATACACTCTTCGTGTGCCTGCCGGCGAGGTTATCCTGGTGGCGAGCTTCATCGGTTACGACCCATTGGTTCGGACCATCACTGTTGGTGAAGATGAAACAGTAACCGTTGACTTTCCCCTGGCACTGGATGTGGAAATCCTGGAAGAGTTTGTGGTGATCGGATATGGTATCCAGCGACGGGAAGATGCGACAGGTTCTGTTGCCGTTGTTGGTGAACGTGACTTCAACGTGGGTAACATTACAACCCCTGGTGAGCTCTTGCGCGGCAAGATGCCCGGTGTACAGATCACCTCTGCAGGAGGTGCGCCGGGAAGCGGAGAGACCATCCGGATCAGGGGCGGGGCATCACTCTCGGCCGACAACCATCCGCTCATTGTGATTGACGGGGTTCCGATCGAAAGCACCGGTGTCCCGGGGCTCAGGAACCCGCTTTCTACCATCAATCCCAACGACATTGAGTCTTTCACGGTACTGAAAGATGCTTCAGCCACGGCCATCTACGGGTCCAGGGCTTCAAACGGGGTGATCATCATCACCACCAAACAGGGAAAAAGAGATATGCCCCTACAAATCAATTACTCAGGAACCTACTCCCTGTCTTCCAACATCCGGACGGTAGATGTGCTGAGACCCGGACAATTCACGGATATCGTCAACGAACGTTTCGAAGGCCGGGAGTCTGTCCTCAACTTGCTTGGCGATCACAACACCAACTGGCAAAACGAGATCTTCCAGGATGCCATCGCCCATGACCACACTGTCAGCGCAACCGGCTCCTTCAGGGATATCCCTTACCGTGTGGCGCTGGGATACAAATCGGAAGAGGGGGTCCTTCAGAGAGACCATATCGAAAGGGCATCAATGTCTGTCAGCCTTAACCCCACCTTCCTTGACGATCATTTAACCGTCAACATCAATGCGCGCGGTGTAAACATCGAAAACCAGTTTGCCAATGAAGGCGCCATCGGCTCAGCCGTCATGATGGACCCCACCCAACCGGTAATGGTGGAAGATGGCAAGTTTGGAGGGTACTTCACCTGGCAGGATAACGGCATCCCCAGGGCTGTTGCCACACTAAACCCGGTAGCGCTCCTGGATCTTACCAACAACCAGTCGACGGTCAACCGTTTTATTGGTAATGCCCAGATCGAATACAGGCTTCACTGGCTTCCCGAATTAAAAGCCAACCTGAATGTTGCCTACGACCATTCAAGTTCGGAGGGTACAAACTTCACCCCCGACTATGCATCATGGGCTTACCTGTCGGGCGGCAGTGACGGCATATACGACCAGCAGAGAAAAAATGAGCTGATAGACTTCTATCTCAACTATGAATCCGGCCTTCCTTTTCTTGACAGCAGGTTCGATGTCATGGCAGGTTACTCCTGGCAACACTTTTGGAACAAGGGCTCCTCTTATGTGACAAACCTGGAAGGCAACATGGCAGGTGCTGACTTCAGGGTCTTTGAAGACATCGAATACGAGTCGGAGTATTACCTTATTTCTTTCTTTGGACGCATGAATTACTATCTCATGGATCGCTATATCTTTACCTTTACGCTGCGTAATGACCATACCTCAAGGTTCTCTCCGGAAACCCGTTCCGGCATCTTTCCATCGGCGGCCTTTGCATGGCGGATCGACCAGGAGGATTTCATGGACAACCTTGACTTCTTCAATGAACTGAAGCTCAGGTTGGGATATGGGGTTACCGGCCAGCAGAACATCGGTTTTGGCAACTACCCATACCTGGCAAGATATACCCGGAGCCGTGAAGGCGCCAGCTACCCGTTCGGAGTTGACAACTTTTTGCAGACATGGCGCCCGGAAGGTTACGACATAAATATCAAGTGGGAAGAGACCACAACATACAACGCCGGGATCGACTATGCATTGCTTGATGACAGGTACTATGGCTCGCTAGACTTCTACTATCGCGAAACGGATGACCTGATCAACTTCATCCCCATTCCTGCCGGGACCAACCTCACCAACTTTATCCTTACCAATATTGGAAGCATGGAGAACAAAGGGGTTGAGTTCAGCATCTTCACCCGTCCCATCGTACGTGAAGACCTCCGCTGGGAGGTGGGGTTCAACGCCACATGGAACGATACCAAGATCACCAACCTGACCGCAGTGGATGACCCAACTTACCTGGGCGTACAGGTCGGCGGAATTTCCGGCGGTGTGGGTAACCTTATCCAGATTCACAGTGTGGGTTATACACCCAATTCATATTTCGTCTATGAGCAGGTGTATGATCAGGAGGGGAACCCCATCGAAGGCGTTTTTGTTGACCGTGAAGGCGACGGAGAGATCACCTCTTCCGACCTGTTCCGCTACAAAAGCCCTATGCCCACTTATTACCTGGGCATCACCTCTGAGGTCAATTATAAAAATTGGGTGTTTTCCTTTGCGGGACGTGCCAACCTGGGCAACTTTGTTTACAACAACGTAAGCTCTATGAACGGCGAGCTCAGCAGGCTTTACCGTGAGGAGGGCCCCTATCTGAGCAATATCACTGCGGATGCCCTCGACGTCAGGTTCAACCTGCCCCACTATCTTTCCAGCCATTATATCCAGGATGGGTCATTCTTCAAGATGGACCACATCACACTGGGATATAGCTTTTACAATGTGATGGGTACAGGGTCAAACCTGAATGTTTCCGGCATTGTGCAAAATGTATTCATGATCACACAATATGACGGACTGGATCCTGAGATTCACAGCGGCATAGACAACAACATCTATCCCCGCCCAAGGATTTTCTCCCTGAACGTCAACCTGCAGTTTTAGAAACCATAAATAAAATCAAAATATGAAACGAATAAAAATATTTAGCATCTTAAGCGCAGCTTTCCTGATCTTGTTTAGCGCTTGCATGAAGGATCTGGACACTGTCCCGTTGGATGACACCGAGATCACGGCTGCCGAAGTGTTCGACAATCCGGAGGCCTACCACGAGATACTGGCGAAAATATACGCGGGCCTTGCCGTAACCGGACAACAGGGTCCATCGGGGATGGCCGATATCAGTGGTATAGATGAGGGTTTCAGTCAATACATCCGCATGTTGTACTATCACCAGGTGATCAGCACCGACGAAGCAGTGATCGGATGGGACGACCAGACGATCAAGGATTTTGTATACCAGAGCTGGACTGCCAGCGATGTGTTCATTTCCGCTCTCTACTACAGGATCTACTACCAGATCGCCCTGGCCAACGAATACATCCGGCAGACAACCGACGATATGCTCGATGACCGCGGAGTGGACGGTCAGTTACGGGCGGATATTGAAGTGTACCGGGCAGAAGCTCGCTTTTTGCGTGCCTTCAGCTACTGGCATGCCCTGGATCTTTTTGGCAATGTCCCCTTTGTGACAGATGATGACCCCATTGGCGCCTTCCTGCCTGAACAGGCAAGCAGATCAGAACTTTTTGACTACCTGGAAACGGAGCTCCTGGAGATCATCCCCCTGATGAAAGAACCCCGTGCCAATGTATACGGACGTGTTGACAGGGCTGCCGCATGGATGCTTCTCTCCAAGCTTTACCTGAACGCAGAAGTGTATATCGGAGAGCCCAGGTATACCGAAGCCCTGACCTATCTCAACGAGATCATCAATGCGGACTTTTCGCTCGAAGGCGAATACAAACATCTGTTCAATGCCGATAATTACCTGAGCGACAATGAGATCATCATGCGTGTTCCTTACGATGGTTTTGAGACCCAGACTTGGGGAGGGACAACCTTCATCATCAAAGCCTCTCTTGGCGGTGATTATATGGATCCGGCCGATTCCGGTGTGGATGGTGGCTGGGCTGGCATACGTACGACACCACAATTTGTTGGTTTGTTCGATGAGGGCGATCCGCGTGCCTTGTTCTTCACCGAAGGTCAATCACTGGAAATTGAAGAAGTCTCACCTTTCCATTACGGGTATGCAATACGCAAGTTTACCAATCTGCGCAGAGACGGCACACGGGGATCCAGTCTGGAGTTTGTCGACACCGACTTCCCTGTTTTTCGCCTCGCCGATGCCTACCTGATGTATGCAGAAGCAGTGCTGAGAGGTGGTGCCGGTGGAGATGAGGCAACAGCACTGCAATACGTGAATGCGATCCGCGAAAGAGCCTGGGGGGGCGACGACACAGGAAATATCGGCAGCAACGACCTTACGCTGGACTTTATCATCGATGAACGTGGCAGGGAGCTGTACTGGGAAAACCACAGGCGCACTGACCTTATCCGTTTTGGAAAGTTCGCCGGCGACCAGTACATATGGTCATGGAAAGGCCAGTCGAGAGACGGCCTGCCCACCGATGAAAAATTCAATATTTACCCGCTGCCCGACGCAGATGTGAACGCCAATCCTAAGCTGGAACAAAACCCGAATTATTAAAAAAAACAGAACATGTATGTTCTTCGGACGAAGCGCATGCATGCAGAAAAATAAAACCATTTTTGTATGATGAAAAGAACAGCCATAATTCTCGCAATGATCCTGGGCATCGGTATGCTCCACTCATGCGAAGAAGAAAAAGAGCATGTCCTCAACCTGGACAATGTTATCGCCCCATCCATAACAAGTCCTGATGCCGGCGCATCCTTTACCCTGACAGAGGATGCAGAGGGAGAGCTATTGTTCTCCTTCGAATGGACACCTGCCGACTATCAGACTGAAGGGCTGCCTCAGGTCAGGTATCTGTTGCAGGCTGATGTGGCCGAGAACAACTGGGAAGACGCGACCACCATTATAGATATCGCTGAAACCCTTAGTACTTCACATGATATCACTGTTGGAACGATGAACACGCTTGCGATCAGCAGGATGGATATCGAACCTTTTGAAACAGGTGAGATAACCTTCAGGGTATTGGCTTTCCTTACCCGCGCCAACAACCAAACATGGTTGTATTCAGCGCCTGTTAATGTGGAGGTGACCACCTTCGAACAGGTAATCGAAGTTGATGCAGATATCCTTAATGTCCCCGGAAACTATCAGGGATGGGCACCGGATAATGATGATACCGTAATCTATTCGCTTGATTTTGACGATATCTTTGAAGGCTATATGTACTTTGATACAGATGATGTTGAGTTCAAGTACGCCATCGGTTCATGGGCTACCAACTGGGGTGACGACGATGCCGATGGCAACCTTCAGCCCGATGGTGCAAACATCGTTGCAGGCGAGGCCGGGGTGTACAAGCTGAATGTCGACCTGAATCAACTGACCCATGAATTCCTGAGAACCGAATGGTCTATCATCGGAAATGCAGGAGACGCGCTGGGTGACTGGGACACAGACATCTTCCTTGAGGTGGATACCGATTATTTCAACGATACATGGCAAACGCGACTCAGCGCTACTGTCCAGCTGGGAGAAGGCGAATTCAAATTCAGGGCCAACAGCGACTGGGACATTAACCTGGGCGTCGAAGAAGGCAGTGTGTTGGAACACAATGGTGAGAATATTGTCGTTGAAGAAGCCGGCGAATACACCATCACCCTCGATCTGGGTGGTCCGCTGTACCTGTACTCGTTAATCAAGGAATAAGTCCTTCTCGTATCAACGCATTTTAAAGGGCCGTGTCTTACGCAAGACAGGCCCTTTTTTGTTACCTCTCAGGAGAAGATTGTTGTCAATGGAATATATAGCGGCTGCAGAACCCGGTCATTTTTAAAACAACTCTTTTTCCACAATGACCTTAAAGACCTTGTCGCCCCGGCGCACCGTTTCGGGTACCTTCACCGAACATTGTTCACCTTTGCAGGTTGTTTTCACTGGCTGACCATCGACCCGGATCTCCGGAAGGACAAACTCAAGCACCCCGGTGGTAGGCCCGGTAAACATCACCTCATCGCCCTGCGACAGCTCCCGGGTCTCCATGGTGATCTCTGCCACCTGCAAGTTCGAAAAATAATTGGATACCTTGCCCACGTATTGCTTGCGCCGAGTGGCTTGTGAACCATAACGCTCCGACCATTCCCCCATGGTACGGCCAAGATAATAGCCATCCCAGAACCCCCGGTTGAAAACGCCCTGCAGCCGATTTGACCATTCATCAACCTTTGTCCGGCTGTAGGTGCCGTCATTTACTGCATCAACCGCCTCCCTGTAGCATTGCGTAACCTTTTTAACATAGTCGGGGCCACGGCCGCGACCTTCTATCTTGAAGACTTCCACCCCGGCACGCATGATCTTATCTATGAAGCCAATGGTGCATAGATCTTTTGGCGACATGATGTATTCATGGTCCACCTCCAGCTCATAGCCCTCTTCCTTATCGGTGACCAGGTATGGGCGTCTGCACAGCTGCAAACAGGAGCCCCGGTTGGCCGAATAGTTCATGTTGTCGAGGCTCAGGTAACACTTGCCGCTCACGGCCATGCACAGGGCACCGTGAACAAACATCTCGAGTTGAACAAGGTTACCGTTAGGCCCTTTGATCGCTTCTTTGACAATCGCACAGGCGATATGATGCACCTGCTCAAGGGTCAGCTCGCGGGCAAGCACCATCACATCCCCGTATTGTGAATAAAACCTGACAGCCTCCATGTTGGTGATGTTGCACTGTGTACTGATGTGCACCCTCACCCCCTGTTCACGTGCATATCGCATCACGGCAATGTCGGAAGCAATGATGGCGGAGACACCGGCCACCCTGGCATGGTCAACCGTCTGACGCACCTCCTCCATCTCATCATCATAAATGACGGTGTTCAAGGCAAGGTACGATTTCACCCCCTGTTGCCGGCAAATGTCCACGATGCGATACAGGTCGTCAAACGTGAAATGCTGCGACGAACGGCTGCGCATGTTCAGCCTGCCCACGCCAAAATACACGGCATCGGCCCCACCCTGCATGGCCGCCGAAAGCGACTCATACGAGCCGGCAGGTGCCATGATCTCAATGTCTCTGCCCGTAAGTGTCATCTGTTTTTTTTGTAAAGGTAATCGTTTTCTGTTTTCCCGCCTTAGCCCGGCAACTCACCATATGCTGCATCAGGAATTTACCGTATTTTTGCAGGGAAAGGATTTGATCTTCCCGTAGGTTGAGGTTGAGGTTGAGGTTGAGGTTGAGGTTGAGGTTAAGGTTGAGGTTGAGGTTAAGGTTGAGGTTAAGGTTGAGGTTGAGATTGAGGTTGAGGTTGAGG
>SLCY01000019.1 GCA_007125585.1 Bacteroidales bacterium | reverse complement strand
CAAGGTGACCACCTGCTTTAGGGCCTTCTACCACAATGGCATCCGGAAGATAATCATAGGCCGCTTTCCATTTGTTGCAGATCAGCTTGGCTGCCCTGCCCGACGAAACGATGGGTACAAGCTTTGTCTTGCTGCCTGGCGTTAAAAATCCCGGTAACCCCAAGGGAAGGCCGGCGCCGGCAAAAATAATATCGACCTTTTCTGCGATGGCTGTATTCACCATATCGGCAAAATTTGACATGGCTACCATGATATTGACCCCAATGATCCCTTTGGTCTTCTCTTTTGCAAGCCGCAGTTCCTTCTTCAAGCCCTCTATATTGGCTTGCACATAGTCCAGCGCCGGATTACGGTGCACAAATCCCAGGCCGGCGGCTGATATAACCCCTGCACCGCCTTGATTGGCGACAGCCACAGCCAGGCCGGACAAAGAAATGCCCACACCCATTCCACCCTGGATAATGGGTACGGGTATGCTTAAATTTCCTAATTTTAATTCTCTCATGATGGATGCCCTCGTTTCTGATCAAATATTATATGAAGGTATGAAAATACCTGAAAACCAATAGGCTTTTAAATACAAATAATGTTAAATGTTCCTTTGACAATGGTCAACTCTGCGCCTAATACCGACCGTTTCCTGGATTAAGGTTTCTTTTTCGGGGTGTTCCATTCATTGTTCTTTCTTTTGGCTCGGACATCATTGTATAAGGATGTTCCCCTACCGGAATACTTTTCCCGATATATTTCTGGATGTCTTTCAGGTAGCTCCTTTCGTCCGGACTGCAAAATGAATAGGCTGTCCCGTCCAGTCCGGCCCTGGCAGTGCGGCCAATGCGGTGGGTGTAAGTCTCTGTCTGTTCAGGGATGTCATAGTTGATCACATGCGACAGGTCCCGCACATCGATGCCACGGGAGGCTACGTCAGTGGCCACCAACATGCTCAGCTTTCTGTTTTTAAATTGATTGAGTGCCTTCAGGCGTTGTGCCTGTGATTTGTCCCCATGGATGGCCTGAGCCATGATGCCTTTCCTGGCCAGGGCTTTCACCAACCTGTCAGCACCTCTGCGGGTGCGGGTAAATACGAGGGAACGTTCAATGCGCTCCTCCTGTATCAAATGTTGAAGCAGGTTGGCTTTGGATGCCTTGTCAATAAAGTAAACCTGTTCCCTGGTATACGTATCCAGTGAATGGTCGGGCTCAATATCGATGCTAACCGGTCTGTTTAGCAGGCTGGAGGCCAACTTTTTGATTTCAGGGGGCAGTGTAGCGGAAAAAAGCATTGATTGTCGCTCTGCAGGCAGGTATGTACAAATGCGTTTGATGTCGTTTATGAAACCCATATCGAGCATCCTGTCAGCTTCATCCAGCACCAGGTGTTCCACTGCATGAAGGCTGATGTATTTCTGGTTGATAAGGTCAAGCAACCTGCCGGGCGTTGCTACAATAATATCGCTGCCTTTGCGAAGGGAAACAACCTGTCCCTGTTGGGAAACCCCACCATAGACCACTACGTGCCGCAATCTGGTATGTTGTCCGTATAACCGGATGCTATCACTGATTTGCTGTGCCAGCTCCCTGGTGGGTGCCACGATTAAGGCGCGGGGGTGCTTACCAAGTCTTTGTTTATTCATTAATAATTGTATCAGCGGCAATGCAAATGCAGCCGTTTTGCCGGTGCCTGTGCGGGCACTGCCAAAAATATCCCTGCCCGCAAGAATATGCGGGATGGCTTGTTCCTGAACGGGAGTGGGTTGTGTATAGCCTTTGCTGTTTAATGCCTGCAAAATGGGCATAGTCAATTCCAGACTTTCAAAAGTCGTCATAGTATTATAAAAGATTAATGACCACGCAATGTTGCGGGTCGGATTAAATGAAAATCTTAAAGTGAGGTGGAGAGATTAAACTGCGGGGTAAAGGTAATCGTTATATTACGGGCAAAGAAAAAACCCAACTCTTAATTTTCGATGCAAAGGTAAACATTATAATACTGTCACCGACAATTGCATATAAAAAAGAATATCACCCCTTGCAAAACAAGATTAAATATCACTGTTATCCGAGTAAACAACCGTTACCCCTCGCATATCGCTGGCATGGGTTCACAACGGCTGAATATACCCGGCAGTCAAGTAATCCACTGCGTAAGGGTCTTAAATGCCTTGGAATACCGGTCGCCTTGATGCTTGTTAATCAACCCCCTTATCTTAACGCCATCCACCAGATTCAAAATTTGTTTGAAAACCGGCTGTCCGCAAACTTTATTTCACTATTTTATGTATGTTGATGTTTGTTTTCTGGTAATTACAAACATACAACATGGGGGTGAAGCCTTCGGGAGGCAGCCCCAGCTTTTTCAGCCTCAGAATTTAGTCGAACACTGTTGAATAACCAATATGAACGCATGACATTACACACAGACACATAAAAAACGAAACACACGTTGCTGTTTTCACAGGGGTTATCAGATGGGGATGGCCCCAGATGTATATTCAGATAACTCAAATAGAACAAATATGCTGATCCCATTTGCTTAGCAATGATTACTTTTGCTGAGGCGGTATTCACTCAACGGCAGGATCGTGGTACGATACAACACACATGAAACCATCTGCGCCCCGGCAACAGCTGCCGGCGTTTCGGCCATTGCGGTGATCCGTTTATCGGGGCCGGAAGCAATCCCGATCGGGGAACGGATCTTCATCCCACGAAAAAAAGACCTTTCATTGTTTGATGTTGGGTCGCACCGCATGGTCCTCGGACACATTATGATGGGTGATGAAGCCCTCGACGAGGTGTTGTTCACCAGGTTTTTGTCTCCCAACAGTTATACCGGCGAGGACATGGTGGAGGTATCCTGTCACGGGTCGCCTTACATCCAGCAACAGATCCTGAAGCTGATGATGGATCATGGAGCGCGCATGGCGCGACCGGGGGAGTTCACCCTGCGGGCTTTTTTGAATGGCCGGATAGACCTCTCGCAGGCCGAAGCGGTGGCAGACCTGATCGCGTCCAACTCCGAAGCGTCCCGAAAGATGGCCTTTCAACAAATGCGCGGTCATTTTTCCGAGCGCATCAGCGGGCTGCGTCAAAAGTTGCTGGAGTTTGCCGCTTTGATAGAACTGGAGCTGGACTTCAGTGAAGAGGATGTAGAGTTTGCCGACAGGGATCAGCTGCAAAAGCTTTTGGATGAAATTGACAAGGAGGTGGTCCGTCTTCGAGAGTCTTTTTCCCTTGGCAACGTATTGAAACAAGGCATTCCGGTTGCCATTGCCGGCAAGCCCAATGTGGGCAAATCGACCCTGCTCAATGCCTTGCTCAACGAAGACCGGGCCATTGTGAGTGAGATTCCCGGGACCACACGCGATGCCATTGAAGACACCATCACCATTGAAGGGGTGGCTTTCCGGTTTATCGACACTGCCGGACTGCGTGAGGGCAGGGATGCCATCGAAACGGTGGGTATAGAGCGCACCTACGAGAAGATACACCAGGCGAGTATCATCCTTTATATGTTTGATGCCAGCGAAACAAGCCTGGAGGAGATCACTGCCACGATGCGGGATTTCAGGGAAAGGCTTGGGGATAAGGGCAAGCGCGTGGTGTTCATTGCCAACAAGATCGATCTGATGAAAGAGATACCCCACCATTTCCGCAACCTGGTGGATCTGGAGACCATCTTCATTTCGGCAAAGCGAAAGGAGAACATCAACATGATCACCGAAAGCCTGTTAAAGTCGGTGGAGAGTGCCCCTGAGGAGCAGAATGCCATCCTGGTGACCAACAGTCGCCATTACGAAGCCCTCACAAAAGCTGCAGAATCGATCGCAGCCGTCCGCCAGGGCATCCATGGCAACATCCCCGGCGACCTGCTGGCCATCGACCTCCGCGGGGCCTTGCACCACCTGGGCAGCATTACCGGCGAGGTCACCTCCGATGAGATCCTCGGGGAGATTTTCAGGAAGTTCTGTATTGGAAAATAAGATCATGCCTTCAGAACCGGCATCCGTTTGGCACTTACCAAATCGTAAAAGCCAGGTTACAACACCAGCATGGCCGCTGCCATGGCGACCATCAGCAGGTCTTCCACCAGGGTTACTTTCCCCAGCGGAAGTTTGAACACAGTGCCCAGGCAGGCGCATTGCACCTGGTTGGGCGAAAGCATGTTGCGGATCACACCTATGCTGCTGAAGCCCATAATCAGGATGGTTGCGATATGTGTGGCAGTTAAATGAATGGCGGTGAGATAAAGGATGCCCAGGCCAAGCTCCAGGAAGGGGTAGACGTATCCATAGCCTTTCCATTGTTTGGCCAACAGGTCGTACATCGCATAGGAACGGGCAAATCCTTTCAGATCGAGGAACTTGAAGAAGGAGAACACGATAAAGAACCCGGCCATGAAATAGCGCATCCACTGATGCCATGAGAAGACCTGATCCTGGAAGGAGGCAATGGCTGCAATGCCCGCTACAAAGAGGAAGATCAGGATCAGGGGTTTATAGGTTTCCAATGGGGATACACCTTCCTGATCGGCCTTTGTATGCGCTTTCCGTGCTGCGGGACCCTCGGTTGTCGTGGCTTCCGAGCCATCGGTGTGGTCATCGACACCGGTGATGCGGTAGTTCCCTGCATCGCTCAATAGCTTGTCCAGCTTCTGACGGTCGGGTGTACGGTCAGCCTGAACCAAAGCCGTACCTTCCTGATGGCTGACATCGGCGGCAAGCACGTCAGGGTGTTTGAGGAAAACACTTTTTACCTTGGCTGCACAACCCCCGCAGGTCATTCCGGAAATGGTATATGTCAGGTTCATCATTTGGTTCATTCTATCAAATAAACGAAACACGTACACTGCATGTTCAATCTGTGCCTGATTGGTATCTATGCATTCAATTTGTTTCAGGGATCGTGCAGCAAAATTCCCAGCGAAGAGCTAAAGTGCCATTATGTTCCGGTATGATGCAACATTACACCGGAAAATAATCATTTACGGGTATACTTCTTCTGTTTTATATTTATTTTTACAGCCGAACCCTTATATTCCACCATGAAGCCAATTTTTAATCTGATTTTTCTGTTTATCATCCTGCTTGCAGGGTGCGCCACGGAACAAAAAGAAGTTGTCATCAGCGGTCATTATTCCGGACAGCCGCGCGAAAGAATCGCATCCACGGCGACAGTTAACGGGGTGGTCCACCGCTATTTTACCGACCATGCTGAACTATGTGCGGAAGGCAATTTCAGTTTTACCAGAACTACCGAACGTCCGGCATTTGTAAGCTTTCTTTTTTATGGATCCCCATCGCTGATCGTGGAGCCCGGCCGTGAATATTTCGTCAAGTTGTTTTTTGACCCATCTGAAGGCTTTGAAATGGATGGTGAACTCTGCGATATCCAGGCTTTTTACAATTCTTTTAACCACCAGGATCCCCGGGCCTGTATTTATGAATACCCGTTTGACATATCAAATTACCAGGCGGTTAACAAGGCCCTGCTGGCTGATCTGCAAAAAGAGATGGAAAAGATCGATTCGGCATATAATGCCGGGATGCTATCACAAGACATCTACGAACTAATAAAAACAGACCGGCAGTTGTATTACCAGGTTGCCAGGACGGTGGTCGCCTCGTCAAATTATTTGCGCATAATGGCCGATAATCGAATGGTGCCGGACGAGATTTTTGAGATCTGGGAAGATGCGCTTTCGGCTGTTTCTACGGACAACCCCTGGTTTTTCAGCTCACTGAGAGCCTATGATTACCTGCTGTACACATACTGGCATCACATATATACCGATCCTGCCTTTGACTATGACGAATTTGTCAAAATCAGGGCGGAAAAACGGGAAGCCAGGCAGGTCATGGCCCACACCCTGGACAGGGCACCGGAAATTATTTCGGGGGCGTCACTTGAATTTTTCATGGCAGCCTACATCGCAGATCAATATGCGATCAGGCAGCCCCACGACGAACTGCCCGGGGTAATTGCAGATTTTGTCGCCCAATACCCGGACAGCGACTACCTGGTATTTCTTGAAAGGATCAAAACGGAACTGGGAAAGGGCTAGAGTAGCGTGTAATCTGTAATACCATTAACCAGAAAATACCTCGCTAAAATGAAAAAGAAAATATTGCTTTACGTATTGCTGTTATCATTCTTAACCAGTTGTGAGCAACTGTTTCGGATTGCCGAAGGACTGGATGGTCAGCGGCCTTTGACAGAAGCGGAGGTTGTGCGCGGGCTCAGGCAGGCTCTGACCATTGGAGCTGACTCAGCAGCATCCAGCCTGGCTGTCCGTGATGGGTATTATCTCAATGATGCAGTACGGATCAGTTTGCCCCCGCAGGCCAGCATGATTACGGAGAATCTGTCCTATCTTCCGGGTGGAGCAGCGCTGGTGGAAGATGTTGTGCTGCGGATTAACAGGGCGGCAGAGGACGCTGCCCGTGAGGCGGCCCCTGTTTTTGCCCGGGCCGTTTCGCAAATGACCATTCAGGACGGTTTTTCTATTTTACGAGGTGAAGATGATGCAGCCACCCAATACTTAAAAGACAACACGCATACTGAGCTTTACCAGCTTTATCAGCCCCGTATCAGGGCATCCGCAGAAACACCCATTGTTGGCAACATCTCCACCATGGACGCGTGGAACACACTTACTAACAGATGGAACAGTGTAGCAACATCTGCCGTTGGACAGCTTGGTGGTTTGGAAACAGTGGAGGTGGAGCTCGACAGCTACCTGACAGAGCGGGCACTGGATGGCTTGTTCCTGAAACTCGCCGAACAGGAACACAAAATTCGACATGATCCGGCGGCCAGGGTAACCGATTTGTTAAAAAGGGTATTTGGAGATAGCCAAACCGCTGCAAATTAATTGCCAGCATGGTAGATTTTTCCATGCTATCGGTGTATGCATCACGCTTTGCCTCGGCAGATCTTCAGGAAAACATTTCCTTGCTGCTCACCGCAACGCTTGCAGCCATTGCAGGTGCCTATCCGGGGATGTTATTTCTCAAAAAAGTAACGTTGCGAAGCATTCAGTTGCTTGTGGCTGTGAGGCTCATGCTTATTTCACTGGGTCTGGGCTCAGGACTTATTTGAAAAAAACAGCTATGGAAACAATAGTTGATGAACCGGTTTTTTGCCGGCTGGTCATCCGCACCTACTTCCAACCGTTCATTTTTTTTGTTCCACGTCCGTTCATTTTATTTCCCGGTTTAGCATGTTTTTTCCGGTGTAACCTGTTCATTGTTCTGTCGTTTGGGTCAATCATCATTGTATAGGGATGTTCCCCTACCGGAATACTTTTCCCGATATATTCCTGGATGTCTTTCAGGTAGATTTTTTCGTCCGGACTGCAGAAAGAATAGGCTGTCCCGTCCAGACCGGCCCTGGCGGTACGGCCAATGCGGTGGGTGTATGTCTCTGTCTGCTCGGGGATGTCATAGTTGATCACGTGCGACAGATCCTGCACGTCGATGCCGCGGGAAGCTACATCAGTGGCTACAAGCATGCTTAGCTTTCTGTTTTTAAATTGATTGAGTGCCTTAAGACGTTGTGCCTGTGATTTGTCTCCATGGATGGCCTGAGCCCTGATGCCTTTCCTGGCCAGGGCTTTAACCAACCTGTCGGCACCTCTGCGGGTGCGGGTAAATACAAGGGAGCGTTCAATACGCTCTTCCAGTACCAGATGCTGAAGCAGGTTTATCTTGGAAGCCTTATCAATAAAGTATACCTGCTCCCTGGTAACGGTATCCACCAGATGATCGGGTGCAATATCGATACTGACCGGTTTGTTTAGCAGGCTGGAGGCGAGTTTTTTGATTTCGGGCGACAGCGTAGCGGAAAACAGCAACGATTGCCGCTCCTGGGGCAGGTATGCACAAATACGTTTTATGTCGTGGATGAACCCCATATCAAGCATCCTGTCCGCTTCGTCCAGCACCAGGTGTTCTACCGCATGCAGACTGATATACTTTTGGTTGATAAGGTCAAGCAATCTGCCGGGCGTTGCTACAATAATATCGCTGCCTTTGCGAAGAGAAACAACCTGTCCCTGTTGGGAAACCCCACCATAGACCACTACGTGCCGCAATCTGGTATGTTGTCCGTATAACCGGATGCTATCACTTATTTGTTGCGCCAACTCCCTTGTTGGAGCCACAATTACGGCGCGGGGGTGCTTTGAATGCCGTTGTTTATTCATTAATAATTGTATGAGCGGCAATGCAAATGCAGCCGTTTTGCCGGTGCCTGTGCGGGCACTGCCGAAAATATCCCTGCCTGCAAGAATATGCGGGATCGCTTGTTCCTGAACGGGAGTGGGTTGTGTATAGCCTTTGCTGTTTAATGCCTGCAATATCGGCATAGTCAATTTCAGACTTTCAAAAGTCATCATAGTATTATATAAGATTTAAGACCACGCAGGTTGCGGGTCGGGTTAAATGAAAATCGTAAAATGAGGTGGAGAGATTACACTGCGGAGTAACGGTACGTATTGTATTACGGGCAAAGAAAAAACCCAACTCTTAATTTTCGGTGCAAAGGTAAACATTATAATACCGCCACCGACAAATATAGAATAATAAAACTTCTTACATACGTTCAGCGAGTGGCTTCTGGTGGTAGCAACCAAAGGTTTTTCACATGGTCAACAGTTGGATTGTATGACCGGGGGTAATCCAGCCTCACACATTCAGCACTTCGTTGATCTCGTCCAGCATATCCTCCAGGTGCATACGCGTCGATGCGTTGGCTGATCCGTTAAGGCGTTGTTCAATCTGGGCCTTAACGGTGCGGAGGTTGCCCCGGAGCTGCGCCCTGCTTTCTCCGCTCAGGTTGTCGCTGTCCAGGCGTGCCTGCAGGATATCAACCCATGCGCGTTGCAGGTTACGCCGGTACAGGTCGATGTCGGGGCGGGCACTTTCCAGTTCGCTCCAGACCTCCTGGCGCACGTCGCGCAGCATCTGGTCGACCGGGTAAACCTCCATTTCCCGGCCATGGCTGACCTCTATCTCGGCCATTCGCTTGATACGCGTATCGCTCAGAAGTTGTCCCAGCATCATCCGCTGTCCCGCCATGATGCGGTCTGACGCTCCGGCGGGCTCCAACAAACGAAGCACGTCCTGGTGCAGAAGGTACCCGGGGGTGGTGAAGCCGTGTTCCGCCAGGAAGCGGATGGCCTCCTCCTGTCGTTTCCTTTCCACGGGGCTGTGAACAACACCATCCTGACCATAGACCTTCTGGTGGCTGATCACTCCTCCCACCCAGGTGATTACATGGCCCAGGTAACGGTTGTGCTGCTGCACCACGTTGTTATAGAGCTCCTGTAAGGTACTGTAGTCTTCGCCTTCCTTGCCGGCGGCTTCAACGATGAACTCCATGATCCGCTTCAGGTTGGCG
This sequence comes from Bacteroidales bacterium, assembly GCA_007125585.1. Lineage (GTDB taxonomy): Bacteria > Bacteroidota > Bacteroidia > Bacteroidales > UBA7960 > PUPG01. Next base: position 18,534 of record SLCY01000019.1, on the reverse strand, counting down.
ATTCCATAGCCGCTGCTTTTTACGTGATTATCGCCCAGGGCCTCACGTTGCTGCGTGGGGTCTATTGTTGACAGGCTGCCGAAGCGCAGCATGGGCTCATCCAGCTGACGGGCCGCGATCTCATTGAGGAAGGGGCGTTCCTCCTGTGGGGTGTTTGCCTCGGGAAACGGAGTATAACCCCATTCGATGGAGAACAGGTCGTAGATGGAGACAATGGGCAGCATGAAAGCATCGTCGCCGGGTTGCGCCACGTAGTTCATGCGTGCATAATCCATGATGGATGGGGTGGTGCCGTATTGCTCTGTAAAGGTTCGGCTGCGCAGGCTGTCGGTGGGTACGGTGCCACTGGCTTTCATGTTGTGGGGGAGCCCGATGGCATGTCCCACTTCATGCGCCACCACATAGCGCACCAGCTCGCCCATCAGGTCGTTGGGCAGGGGCAGGTTCTGCGCCCGCTCATCGGAAGCGGCACACTGCACAAAATACCAGTTGCGCAAGAGGTTCATAACATTGTGGTATATACCTATGGAAGAGGTGATGATCTCGCCGCTCCGCGGATCGTGCACATGAGGACCATACGCGTTCATGGTGCGCGATGGGTACCATCGCACCGTGGGATAGCGGATGTCCAGGGGGCTCCAGTCGGGATCTTCATCGGGGGTGGGCGCCATTCTGGCGATGATGGCATTGGTGAACCCGGCCTGCTCGAAGGCGGGCTGCCAGTCTTCAATGCCCTGTTTCACATAGGGAATGAGCCATTCGGGGGTTGCGTAATCCACATAATAGACAATGGGTTTCACGGGATCGGAGAGGTCTGCTTCCGGGTCCTGCTTTTCCAGCCGCCAGCGGGTGATCATTCTCTGGCGCTCAGCACGGTGGGTCTCGCGGCTGAAGTCGGTGGTACTCACCGAGAAGTAACCCACCCGGTGGTCATGGAGCCGGGCCATCATGGGCTGCTCGGGCAGGCGCAGCATTGAATGGTTCATCTTCACCGAGATGGTATTCAGGTTTCTTCGCCCTGGCACCTGATCAGCCTGAAAGGTCATAACACTGCGCACCTCAACGTTCTCAGGAAATGTGCGGGCACCGTCAATGAAGCTGCGGTCGGTATCCAGGCGACGGGCCTGGTAGCGTTGGCCGGGGTGCATCTCCGGCACGTCGGTGACATAGAGCCGGGTTACATCGACCACCACGGCGGTAGAGTCGTTGTTGTAAGCTTCTATCTTGAATGAACCAAGGATCGGGGCAAAGGAGGAGGTTTGCACTCCCCGGTAGATATTGCTGGTGGTGTCGGCCGTGATGTCATGGATAACTGAGCGAAACAGGATGCGGTCGCGTACCTTCTCCCAGCGCACCACCTGGTTGTTGACCCGTTGTCCGCCATAACCCGTACCGGTCTGTGCTGCAGCGGCCCTGCTCACGAGCAGCATGTCGCGATTGGTCTCAGTTAGCGGGATCTCAAAATACAGCTTGTCATCCTTTTGTAATACGGTGAACAGTCCCTCTTCTAAGAAATCAGCCTCAGAAAAAAGCTTGTTGTAGTCAGACTTTTCCACATCAGCTGTCTCAGTTTCCTTGTCTGCCGACGGTCTGATGGCGGAGCATCCCACCATAAAAAAAAGTCCTATGATACTGAAAGCAATGAATATGTTTCGCATGGCAAATAATTGTGGGTTAAAAATATGTTGCGGCCAAAAGTAAAAAAAATACGAAAGCCTCCGGCAACTTTTTAAAAACACCAGGTTTCCTGTAAACTAACTGACGTTCGACAGCTGGTATCCCGTCCTTAAAAAGGTTTACTCTTATTGTAAACAAAAACCAGGAGGAGTCATCTCAATAGTGTATCCCATCACCAGAATACTCATCAGCGGCCATTTCTGCGGCTTTTTTGATCTGGATGTCCCTGGGAAGATGCTTGTTCACCCGGGCTGATGTTCGGAGATAGTATTCTATTTCCCGATCATTCAGATGGGGCAGGTGCGAATGGTGCTGATTCCATTTCTTTTTAAACAAGAGCTTGCTAAAGGCGCCAAACATTTTTGAATGGTTTGGTTTGTTTTATTGTAAAAACGATTTTCAGGTGTTTATAATTATGTCAAAAAGCCAAAAAGTCTGGGTCTGCTATTGGCTTTGGGCTATTCGTCAACTGTTAATGCTTAAATAGTGTTGACCGTTTTGATATGTTAGCCCGTTTAGCACATTGATGGCTTCTGCCACATCCTCATTCACAACCCCGGTAAAGGAATATGCGATTGTGGTACCTCCAAATCTGTCGTTAACAGCATCTCTGTCATGGCTGGTTCATCCCATGTGGCATTTGATATTAAAAGAGATACAAAGAATATTTTTAGAATGTTTTTCAGCACCTTTTAAAATCTATGTGTATACTGCAACGAGGCCTGAAATTCGTCGTATTCTCTGCCACCTTCATCACCGGGCCTGCTTGACACACCACGGAGCCTGAATCGCAATGGGTTTCCATTAGGCAGCCGGTATGAAAGGCTTGCGTTTACGTTGTACTGGTTCGACCATTGCTCCACGACATATTCTCCCTCCATGAAGTCATTGTCTCTGTTTCCGTTCCCCCGCTTCACCAAACCATATAGTCTGACCTGTTCTTCAACATCCACGATACGGGTAAACTCAATGCCATTCCTTGAAAATCCAATGCCGACGTTCACTGAAAGCCGCCCTTCCAGGAAGCCATATCCCGAAGAGACATTGGAAGAAAAGCCGGTGGCCTTGCTCACCCCTGAATCATTGAAAAGAAGGTTACCCGATATGTTTATGGACAGGTTGCTGGGCCAGCTTACGCCATAATTCAAACCCGATGTTATGTTTGAAAACCCAGTACCATCACGTTCACCCTCCTGTACCAGCAAACTTTTATCGCTCAGCGTATGGTAGGAGGCTGTACCTGAAATGGAATGAGTGATATGTTCTCCTGGAAAAACAAGGGTAGGGGTGAACACAAAATTTTGGGAAAGGTGTTCCTGATGCAGCTCCGGCGACTCGTGGAGGCGTTCGCTTACAGGCTCATTAAGGTTTGACATGCGCATATATGAAGCCGTCATGCTGATGGTTTGTGTGAAGCGGTACATGATGTTTGTACCGATCTGCTGGCGCTTTAATGTGGTGAGCTTGGTATTCAGAAGGTTATTACCCCCGCTGGAAAAGGTGAGGGAGACATTCATCCTGTTGTTCAGCATCGGCATCTGTGAGCGGAAGCGCAACAGCTGCTGGTCGCTTCTTACATAACCAAGGCCCATGGACTTAAAGCCGGGCTGTACCCTTTCCCATGCAGCGTTTATCCTAACAGGCCCCAATCGCATTGTGGCAACTACATTTCCGGCATAGTCCACGCGGGTGCTCGTACGGGGTACCAGATTTTCAGATAAAAAGTCAATCGGAATATCATCCTCCACACCTAGGGAGTTACTGTGTTTGTCGCGGGTAAAGATAGACACGGTCACATTGCTTTCTACCGTGAAACTGTCATCAAAAAGGGATAGGTTAAATCCGGGTGTAAGGCTCAGGTTTTCGCCGGGCAATGCTGTTTCCGGGTCATCCACAGAGCCTTCATCGTCGGAAGCATAGACGACTGTCAATCCAAAAGAGGTGCCCGTGCGATCGCCAAAGCCCATTCTCGCGGCATACAGCCACCTTTCAAAAGCAACCTCCCTGAAGTCAGCCTCTTCGCTGAAAGAAACAGCCCTCTGGGTTCTTCCACCAACCAGTGAAAGAGAAAACCATCCGGGGTTTAAATCAATCATGCCCCCGGTGACATTGACACCGTTGAGGCTGTATTTTGAAAATCTTGGGTTTACAGTGCCTGCCGATACGGTGATCCAACGCCAGGTGCCGTGGAAGTGAAACTGGTTCATTGACTGGCGGAGCTTGTTGTCGTTGGTTGAATAGAGAAGGTTTACACCTGATTCAAGTCCGAAGAGCATGAAATTTGCCGAGGCTCTCACCTGACCAAGACCTGCAGGACGGCGGGGGTTTATTCCCTGCACAGCGTAAGCCTGACTTAACATCGTCACACTCCCTCCCAGCCTGAAAGGCCTGATGTTGGTATCACCAATGGTGGATATGCCTTCCTGCGCTGACAGTGACATACGACCCCCGAGTGCTGTGGCAAACAGCAAGATGCCGAAGGTAACGGCTTTCCATGCTGCGTTTTGTTTGTTTTGGATTTTTTGGCCGGACATGGTATTTGCTTTATTGGTTGTTTTGGTTGATGACTCTGACAGGGTTTCCGGGCCTGCTTTCGTTGCCGGAAGTGTCGACAGCACGCACGCGGTACCATGAATTGTAATCTCCTGCATCATCGAAGAACTGAGTCTCTTCAATATACCCTTCATGGAGAGGTTCATATATGCCTGTTGGGATCGAAGCGCGATATACCCTGTATCCGGCAAAATCATCTGCCACGACACGTTCCCATGTCAACATTACGCCGTCATCAACCGCCATTGCCCGGATGTTGCGAACGGAACGTGGAGGTGTGTAGTTTCTGAAAAACAAGGTAGCCGGTTCTGAAAACCCACTTTCGTTTCCTGCCACATCAATTGCCCGGACAACATAGATGTAGGTGTTGCCGGCTACCACATCCTCATCACGGAAAAAACGTGTTGTCAGCGGAAGCTCAATTATTTTTTCAAAATACTCATCACCTTCCTCTTTGCGGTACAATGCATACTTTTCCAGGTTTAGGGAGGAGACACCAGACCAGTTCAGGTTTACCCTGAAACCATTGTCATTGACGGCCCTTAGCCCTTTGGGGGCATCGGGGGGTGTAACAACAGGGATGTCAACAAGGATGGAAACAGTGTCACTATATCTTTTCGACCTGCTCGCTGAATACAATACATACCGATAGCTGCCTCCTTCCAGGAAACCCGCTCCTGCATCGCCCGGGTCAGAAAACTTTGTTTCTTTAAGGTCTTCATGGTTAACCCGGTTGAAAGAACCCGGTTGTTCGACATCCTCCCGGCGGCGAAGCAGGATGAACGATTCAAAGTTTTCCGTAAAAAACTCCATCTGCCAGCTTAGTTCCACATGTCCGGTTTCAACATTATATTCAGCAGCCAGATCTGAAGGCTTCGGTGGCGGAACCAGATCGGGAACCCTCGCCATAACCACACTGCCCTTCTCGCTTTCATTCCCACTGTGATCCAATGCCTTTACATGATAAAAATAGGTTTTGCCGCCTGTAACCGCGGAATCCATATAAAAGGGCTCACCAGGGCTCACAGGCTCCGGGGTGATCAGCGCAAAAGGTTGTAACATGTCTTTGTTTCTGTAAATATTATATCCTGTGATGCCGGGTTCTTTTGCCGGCATCCAGCTTAACCAGACCCAGTTGTCGGCAGTCAGGTCTGCCGATAATTCATAGACGGGCCGAGGGGGAATGTTGTATAACAGCTCGTATTCAAAAACATTGCTCCATTCACTCTGGCGGCCAGTGATGCAGACCGCGGTGACAATATATCTTTCGGTCGTATTGATTACGGGCGACTCAAAGGTGAGTTGATGGATATCTACAGCATTGTTGCGAACCATTACCCTGTGGTTGAGGAACTCGGGTTCCCCTGACAGATGGTCCAGCCTGTATACGTAGAATTGGATCACGTAATCATCGTCTTTGATATCATCTATGATTGGATATTTCCATTGCAGAGTGACCCTTTCACCGGTATTGGATGCGTCTGTGATTTCAGGAGGGGCAGGCTGGTGTGGAACCAGGCGGCGGGTTTTTTGGATCTCTTTACCCGTCGGATTGTCCACATTGTTGACAAAAACAACTCTGTATGTCACTTCATTATGTATCGGTGGATTTTTGTCAACAAACAATCTGCCAAGGGCCGCTGCCGCTTCCGGATAGAGAAATGAAGCAAGACCTGCCTCAAACCTTTTGCTGTGTATGCTGAGCCAAAGGCCCGCGGGACTTTCTGCTTCAAAGATGCGGAGCACGTCATCATATCGCAGATCCAACATTGGCCGCAGATCGTCGGAACGTCTGGCGCCACGTATTACTTTCTCATTAAGCCTTATAAAATCACCTCCTGCCTGGTTTTGTCGATAAATGTTAAAACCATGTCCCAGAGGGAGTCGATAGGTATGGTAAATATATACCTCTTCTTCCAGGGGAACGATCCGCAGTATGGGATCTGCCTCACTATGCTGATATGCAGAAGCAAACAAACAACAGATTGCGAAATAACCTATAAGTGATCTTTTCATAGTGATTCATTTTTACCACCCTAAAGGTGGTATTGGTGGAATAATCGGGTTAAAATCCGGGGGAGGAATGAATGTAATCGGATGGGTATAGTCCTTGACAACGGTTGTTGATTTCATCGACGTATTTGTGACCGTCACCTTGACCTGATAGCCATTTTCTGATTCAGGCACCCAATGGTTTATCGCGGGATGGCTTGCCGGTGCCGCATGGAATCCTTTAAGGGATGGCACATTTACCCAGGAATGATGGTTGCCGGTGTCAAGCATTTTCACCCTGTAGGCCACCTGATGGATTGCTGCACCCGCGTCATAAATATTTTCAAGTCCGATGAGCAGGTTCCCGGAATCACTGTTATAACCAAGGTTAACAACCGGTTCTGCAGGATTGGTGCCAAGCTGGAATGGTCCGCTGGTTGAAACTTCCGACACCATCTTGGCAGCATTTATGGCCCGGACATTCAGATACATGGTGGTTTCTTGCGGCAGTCCTGTTGTTGGAATGATATGCTGGGGCACATTCGTGGGATCAGGGTATAATACAGGTGCGTGATAACCAAAAACGGGTTGATAGACAATATAAAAACCTATATCCTGTACGAAACCCACGCCTGAAGACCAGTCCCGGAAGTCCGCTGCACCGGGAGTGCTCCCGATGGCATACTGATAACCAATAACCTGCGATTCAGGGTCAACAGACAGGGCTGGAATATGCAATCGCAGCGAATTTCCAAAAATGCGCACGTGGACAACAGGCCTTGTTGGCGGGGTAATGTCCTTTGCTGTGATGTGGTCCAGGGTTATGGTTTGTTCGCTGTAGCTGCCTGCCCTGTTTTTTGATCGGATGTGAAAAAATAATGGATCAGTATAGGATACAGGAGGGCCTTCTATACTGACTTCATTCTCGTTGGTGAACCAGATATGGGTTGCCTGCAAAAAGGCAAGCTGCGGATCGGATATCTCTGTAAGTGTGTATTCATACCCCAATATGCCAGATACATCATCCTGGCCATGCTCCCACTGAAAGCTGACAGCAGGGGGGGTGTAGCTGGTAGGTGGACTAAACTTCGGGGACTCCCATTGTGGCGGGCTGGCAACTTGTGAATAGATTGGCCAGTTGCCCTGTTCATTTTGTTCAGGATCGGGAGCTTCAACGAGCATGACCGATGCTGGGGGGTCAGGTGGTGTGGCATCAAAGAGCAGTGAACTGTTTGCGTAACTTGTTTGACTTTGTCCTCCATGAGTGTTGTACGCTCTCACACTAATATAATAGAACGTGTTATGTTCAAGAGACAGGTTGTAAATAGAAGTATTTATTATCCGTGTAATTCCACCTTCATCGATGTCTGCGGTTTCAATCACACCAACAGCTTCTGTCCAGTCAACCACATCGGTTCCTGCAGGCGTGCTTCCCAGGGCATATTCAAAGCCAACAATATCAGATGCTTCTGCATAAGCGGAAATGCTCAAATCAATCCTTGAAGGGTCATTGGTATAATGCACGATATAGGGAAAAGGTGACCAGGGTAGTTTGTACGTTTTGCTTTTATAAGGAAATGTAACAATTGGATTGGAGGGGTTTGGTACATCATCAGGTATTTGTTCGCCAGCAGGAGAGCTTGAGCCATGTATGTCGACAGCAACATTAACATTGGTGGTCTGTATTCCGGTATTGCCACCAGTTCCTCTGGCTCGCACTGAGACTTGAAAGTTACGGGTTTCTTCTTCATCGGTCCTTTTGAATGAATAATGTGTCAAAGACTGCATCTCTCCTGCGGAGGTGAATTGACCAATCCCTTCGTCCGATATGGAATAACTATTTTCTATAACCTGCTGGGGATGGTTGGCAAGCCATGTGATCTGTGCTTTGTTATGATATCCCAATGTAGGTGCAAGGGTGTCATTCACAATAAAACTGTTGATCACGGGTGGCTCGAGTGCCTGAGCCAACTCTATCTGCATGGTCTGCATAGTGGCCACCTGATCATCGTCCAGGTATTCTTCAGCAAAGGAGAGGTAGCTCATCACCATGCCATAGATGGTTGTGATCATTTGACCTTTTATTTGATACAAATGATCCACGGATTGCGTATATGCTTCATGTTGGCTCAACACCTGTGTGTACACCTCATCAAAATGATCGGAATACGCAACAATTGCGCTGTCTGTTGCGGTCACCCAATCCTCTTCATGTTGATATGCATAATGATAAGACCACAAGGTGCCGATAGCCTTGGAATAGAATTCTTTAATATACCCTACAGCATCGGTATATACTTCAGCAAACTGGTAGAGGTTATAAGGGTTGTACGGATTGCCAAAACCAGGGATGGAAAAATGGCCGCCACCGGGAATTCCAAAGCCGCTACCATATTGATTAAACTGGTGGATAAGCCCATCACCTGTCAGGATCACAACGTTGTCGGCAAATTCAAGGGAGAGATGCTGGGCGCCTTCCATGATCATTTCCAATTTCGCCAGGTTTACCATAGCCTTTGCAATGCTCTCTTCAAAATGTTCCAGTATGTTTTCCCTGGTCTCGATATCATCGAGAAGTTGGTCAATATTCATTGCATCCTGGGTTGAAGAGAACTGTATTTCCGGATTTTCGGTAACGGTATAATCATCAATCGTTTCGCCAGAGACGATACCTTCAATAAAGGTTACCGGGTTTTCCAGTTCGACGGCTGCAACTTCTGCTTCAATCAGCATGTCAATTCCTTCTGCTTCTATTTCAGATAGGTTTTCATTGACCAGTGGTGCCATCGAGTTGATATGGTCGATCTTTTCCTGCATATTGTCATATGCTTCATTGGTATACCAAAATCCACCAATCAAATTGTTGAGGAATTCAATGATATCTTCAACGTTGGCAGCAGCGTCCATTTCTTCCATAATGTTGTTCACATTGCTTTGTATTTCTTCTGTCGCATCCTCCATAGCCTGTGCATTTTGTTGGGCATCGTGTATCAGATCTACCATGTCATCTCTTCTTCCCCTGCTTGCGCTCCATCCTTCATCGTTATAAAATGACACATTTCCGCATGCATCTCCTGATCCGATAAAAAGCAATTCGTAACTACCGCAGCCCTGGGCATAAAACAGCGTGTGTTCCTGCGTTGAGATATAGGCTCCCAATAGCTCTGCTTCAAGCTCAAAACCGGGTCCGTCGAGCAGTCCATACAAGATGGCATAAGCGCCAAAGTCGCTGCTCTCATAGATATACCATACAGATGCCCCAATATCTGCTTCGACAATCCAGGTGCCAAGCCATGTTGATTTTTCGAGGTAAAAATCCAACCCGAAATCCATCAGTAATCCTTCGTTGCAAAGTATAAACTCACTGTCAGTATTGAGAATAAAGAAACCGATCTCTGTGCCGCCCCAGACAGCCCAGATTGTTCCTTCGGGACTGTCTCCTACAAAAAAGGCAACATTCCCGCTTCCTGTCAGTGGTGAGCCGTAATCGATACTCACCTGCACCCCTCCTTGCAGATAAGGTGCTGCTGCGTCCCAGTTTATCTCAAGATAGGATTGGGCATTTAACCGCTCTCCCTGTCCAAGCAGTTCTCCATCCACATGCATGACAATGCCATCATTGGTTACCTCCATGAAAAAGGCGCCATCAATGCCATGGTGTGAACCCACTTCAATGACACTGACGCCGGCATATAAAAAGGCGGCAAAGCTCGGACTGGCAAAAACAGGTTGATATTGCGCATGAAACTCCATTTGCGCCAAGTTATAGACCACGGAAAAGTCGTCATGCCTGGGATTGTAGTAAAAACCACCCCCGAGGCCGTTTATGGTTAACACGTTTGGCACCAGGACGGGAATACCCGGGGAAAAATCTGCTTTCACGAACAAGCCGAAGCGCATTTTGCCCTGGTCACTCTCAATCATTCCTGCCATGCCCAGGGTAGTCGTGTCAAATACCGTTACTGAGCCGGATGCACTCAGGTGATAAGACTCCCCGCTACCCCCTGAACTGTATTTTAGGCTCAGGTTTGCGGAAGCATGATCTTGAAGTGAGATGTATGCACTGTCAAGCTGGAAAAGCAATTCATCCGTATCCGCACAGCGATAAAACAAAAACTTTTTTACCCCCCCGTTGAAAAGGTCACTTCCTCCGCCCTTGTCAGTGTTTCCTGTAATGGTAAGATAAGCATTCTCTATGAGGAAATGATATTGGGTGTTGATCCATACTGAACCTGCTTCTTCAATATCATCCTCTGTTGCTTCGTCAAAACCATCTGTTACCTCCAACAATTCAAGAACGCCCCCATTGGGTGCAAAATCGAAATGCTCTATTGCAAGGCTCAGGTAGTTCATGATTTTAATACTGCCACCATTTTTGAAGCTTCCCCAGCTGTCAATGCCTTTGGTGTTGATTTTCATCTCTGTAAAATTGGCCATCATTTCCAGGGCACTGAAGTCCAGGTCAATGGAGCCATCAAGCATAACCCCAAAGACTTCAGGGTCGTAGGTTTCTGCGGAATGAATGCTAAGTCGGAATAATGATTTCCGGTACTCAAAAAGTGGGTTTTGCGGCGTGCCTGTAGCTGATGCATTCCATGTGGCCCCATCGGCAACCCTGTAACGGAATCCCGGGCTGTCATCGATATCTGAGCCAAAGAATATCTTGTTCTTGCTTCCGTCTTCATTTTCCAGCAATAAGATCCCATTGGCCATTATCGCAGTGTTATCAGCGTGCTTGAAGTCAATGTCTGCCTTAACAGCTGTCAGCTGAAACGCTATGCCTTCGGTAATTTGAAATATTCCTTCACCCTGGTCTGCGTCCAGTTCAAAATGTGGACCGCTGAAGCTGGTCTTCAGCTCACCATCAACCAGGGCCAACACAACCTGCAGGTCTGCTTCATCATCAACAGGCTCTGGTAGCTTGGCCCTACCATCCAGGCTCATACTGAAACAGGCATGCATTTGGTCGTTGACCTCTACCTCCTGTATGCCAAAGGTGATCTGGTTTATAACAAGATATTCGTAAGGCAGCAGGTTGAGGTTGCTTGTCAGAAGTTCGATGTTAAGTCCCCCGTCATCACCAAAGCCAACAGAGCCATCGGTTCCTACCCGCATGTTATGTAAGGTCGCTTCTCTTCCCAGCACAGTAAGGTTTCCAGTCAGGCTTACGTACAAGACACCTTCTGAATATTCTCCGCTGAGGTAATCCAGCAATGCTTCCACTTTATCCTGGAAGAAGGAAAACTGTTGTGGAGTATCATAATCGAACTCATCCATGGAGATGCCCTTGGAGCCAATGGAAAGACCTTCTATGGTAACTGCAAAATCATCGCCCAGCAGGTCAGGTAAAGATACTACGCCAGATAAGATCAATGCGAACTCATCACTGCTGGCTGTCACGTCTAATTCTGTAATGGCCAGGCGGGCGAACCCCATATCAAGAGGATCATCAAAATTGTCTAGCACCACAGAGAAATCCCATCGGCCCAGTTGGTGGTCATAGGAGGCAATAAAAGGCAATGCCTCTTTTTCTTCTGAGTGCTTGTCAGCAAGCAGGTGACTTTGAAAGGTTCCACTGAAGGCAAAGGATGTCTCCTGGCCAAAACTTATCATGGCATGGAAGATGTTGATCACGAAGGCATCTTCTAAAAAGGACCTCTTAAATTCCGGTTCATCGCTTTCATGATCGAAATCTGCAATTCCCACAGAAAAGGTGGCCTGCTCAAAACCTTCTTCGCTGAGCCTTACCTCATCAATGACCACCTGCATGTCTCCCAGGCCTTCGGGAAGTTCAAGCAATGCACTTGCTGACAGCACACCTGGCCCGACCTCATCCCCGGCCTCATAATGGATACTCGTTAGGCTCAGTGGCAAGCCTGGAATCTTGAGCGGTGCATTCAAGGGAAGCACATCTTCTGTATCTGTCAGGTTTACTGAGATTGAACCATCAACGATTTCCAGCATATCGTTTACAGATACGTTGAATGCTGTCCGGAAAGAGGGCATATTGCCATCTTCATCCGTCATACATGCCAGTACAACCTTTACTCCATGCTCTCCAATGGTTCTCAGCGTGTTGACAGAGGCATCCCTTTCAAATTCGACCATCAGTTCCCCGTCTTCTCTCAGCACCATATAGGCAAGTTCGCGGCTTTCGGGATAGGGCAGTCCCAGGGTGTCCGGAATATCGAAAAGAACCAAAAGATCTCCAAAACCTATACCATTGGTGTCATACCAGGCCAAAAGGTTTGTGTCATCCTCTTCATCCATCCACAATTCCATCCGACCGTTTTTGGCCCGGGAGGCAGGAGGCATATTCATTCGGAAGTCGTCCAGAAAGACCATGCGCAGGTTCCCAAAGCTGAACTCCTCATCATCATCATGCACCTCATCCCCGTTCTCATCGTCCTGATCAGGTTCATAAAGCAAATGCATCTCTGCTATTCCTTCACCTGAGAGTCCGAGGCCGTCCTTGTCCAGCATGATCCCTATGTTATCCATACCAAGGCGAATAATATTTTTGTCGTCCGGCAGGGTGTGGTCTGGCGGCACCATGCGCCAGGAGACCGGTAAAAACATGAGGTCAAAAGCAAAATCCGTCATGGCAAACAGCACTTCTCCATCTTTTATTTGGAGGTCAGTCAGGTCGATGAGCAGATTGTTGAATGTGACAGCTACCTGCATGTGTTCAGTGATGTTGAGTGACCCGTCGGCCATCAGGGTGAACCCTTCCGTATCGAGTCTTGCCTGACCCACATCAAACAACAGAAAAGGATCTTCAGCATCTGCAGGGAAGCCCCACTGAAAGGGGTCTGTGATCTCAAGCGCACCATCGGCGAGTGAGCCTGTCATCAGGTCGAAGCCCAGGTAGCCCTGGATATTTAGCGGGGGTTCCTCTTCCCGTGGTATGGTGAGCTGAGCGCTGCCTGCCAGCATTGCACTCTGTTCGTTGTCCATATAGTCAAGCTCCAGGCTTGACTCCAGGAAAGACAGGGCCATCCGGCCAAATGAGATCTCCCCGCATGGGATGAAACTGTCAATGGTTCCGCTGAAGCCGCTGCCCTGTATAATGGAAAAAGCGAACAGAACAGGCTCACATTCCTCCTCTGTGTCGAATTGGTGAAAGGGAGGAACCTCACCCTCGACGTTTATGTTTATTGCCTGCTCCGGTATTCCGTTTTCTGTGATCTCAGAAAGGGCTCCCGTGAAACTTTTCATTATGAGTTCATTGTCACCGAAGGGGATGGTAATGGGTTCAAAGGGTTCATAAACATCCACCTCACCGGTGAGGCGGCCGTTTTGGAATCCTGCATTATTCACAGTCAGTGAGAGTCCTTCAATGGCTGGTGCCATCTCTTCCAGGCCGGGAAAAGAAATAGCCAGATCCAGCCTGGGGATCAGTCCGGAAAGGTCGCCGGGGCTAAGGTTGAAAACATCCACCACCACATCATGGGTGCGAAAAGCAAGGGGTTCAAACCGGAATCCCATCATCTCAAAAGTATCCACCATCAACGGAGGGCTGGTGCCATCATGAACTTCCTGTGCAGGGATAGCAAAACCATTCGGTCTGATTTCGACACCATTTAGAGGAAACAGGAGGCTGTCTTCCTGTAGAATCATCCCAAATTCAAAATCAAGGGCGGCGTAAAAGTCGAAGCCATCCTCTTTGTCATAATTTAATGACAGGGATTGGATCTCATTGATTTTAAAGAGAAAAGGATGAAAGTCAAAATATGGGACTTCGGCACTGAAATGATGCTGGAAGTCGGTTGTCAGCATGTGCTGGTCATATAAAATGGAGATGGAGGCCCCGGCATAATGATCATCGTCAACCAGCAACAAAAAGCTGCCTGCGAGGTCAAGCGAAAAGTTCGGAGATAACCCTGGATGCAGGATATTATACTGGCCATATCCGGTTACAGATTGAATGTTAAGCACAGCAAGGTCGCTGCCTGGTACAAGAGGCACTTTTGCGTCAAGATCTTCCAGCTCTATGCTTCCTGTCAGTTCTCCGTCGGAAGTGACCCGGAAAGAGGCGTTGGCATCATCTCCCAGCCTTGTCTCGAATAGTTTTAGCTCTCCGCTGAAAAACAGGCCGTCGAGGTTGATATTTTCCTCCTCAATGATCCCATAATAAATATGTTTAAGGGAAAGGGGCACCCCAAAACGTGACAGGTCAAACCGATCATCCCCATCCGGAACAGTTCCTGTAACTTCTCCGGATTCAAAGCTCAGGGGAGACAGGGAAACGACCAGGTTGCTGAACGCTACATCAATGGATGGGGGATATGCCAGATCACCTTGAAGTATGGGAAAAACAAAGTCTATGTTTTGATTATTTATGGTGCTGATGATGAGTGCAAATTCCATTTCAGGATGGGGTTCTATGTTTACCATAAGTTCTCCATCTTGTTTGAGCTGCAGATATGCAACAGAATGGGAAGGCAGTGGCAATCTTTCGGGAATGAGGGCTTCCAGGTCAATAAAGTCAAAGCTTGGATGGAAGCCTTGTGGGTCAATGATGGCCACTGTCATTCCGTCATAGATGACCTCTATCTCGCCGCTGGCCACCTGAAAGGGATCCAGTCCAAGGGCAAAGTCATCAGAGAAGCGTACCGTGAGGTTTTGGGTGGAAAAAGTAAAGAACTTTATTGCTGCGTCTGCTGTGCCAGAAGCGTGGAGCCCATCGCTGTCGATTCTGATTTCGCCTGCGAGCTCAAAGAAGATGCCCGGATCCAGTTCTTCTGAAAGACCGCTGCCAGGTGGGAGAGCCTGATAGGCAAGGGAGAAGTCTGCAGGGTTGATGCCTGCCTGCAGGGCAAACCCGGCCTCAAACTCGATACTCCCGCTTATCACCCGGAAGTCAAAGAGATCCAGTAACAGGTCGTGGAACATTACGTTGATCGTGTGTTCTTCGACAACGAACTCCTGTGCTCCGGTGATAAACATTCCGTCTTGTGAGATGATCGCTTCATCTATATGAAAGCGCAATACTTCCTCATCCGCGGGTATTTTCCATGCAAATGGCTCATCAATATGAAAATAGAGGGTATGAAACTCTCCTGTCATCAGGTTCAGCCCCAGTTCCCCCTGAATTTGTCGCATAGATCCGTCTGGTACCGGAAATTCAAGGTAGGCTGTTGCATCGAAACCTGCTTGCTGGCTGTCGCCGTCACGGAAAAAAGTCAGCAGCGACTCATGGATTCCTGCAGTATAGGGCCCTATTTTCAGGGGACAGGGGGGGATCACATTCACAAACTCACCTTCGATAATGCCATCCCCTCTGATGCTCAGTTTTTCGGCTGATAGCCCGATGGCTGATGCTTCGCTGCAGTCAAATGGCGTTCCCAACAAAAGTGCTGCGTCAAGGGAGGCATATCCATCCAGGGAGAATGCGCCGCCATAGACCTCTCCGAAGATGCCTCCGCCAAGTTCGCTGATCTCCAGCTTATAACCAGCTCCAAGTGGAAAGCTGCATTCTCCTGCGGGAAAAGTCGTTGAAGGAAGATGCGCTGCAAAGGAGCCGCCGGAAAAGGTAGCATCCTCTATCTCCAGCGAGAGGTTACGCAAGCAAGCGGGAAGGTGGTTTTCAAAATTGGGCGTGGTTAAAGTGAAACCAAAGGAAAAATCCCACGGGCCCGGCAACATGCCGTCCCAGTCGAACCATGGGAATGTAAA
The DNA here is from genome assembly GCA_007125585.1 of Bacteroidales bacterium. Classification (GTDB taxonomy): domain Bacteria; phylum Bacteroidota; class Bacteroidia; order Bacteroidales; family UBA7960; genus PUPG01. The sequence goes on along the minus strand of SLCY01000019.1, from coordinate 2,634 downwards.
TTCCGGCAGGGTGAAGGAGGATAATCTGGCACCGAATCCTGCCAGCTCCAATGGGGGGATCCACATGAGCTGGTCCTCCACAAAATGGTACCCAGGGAAGTGGATGCCATGCCGGTCGAGGGTGATGTCTGCGAAACCTGTGACTTCGAGGTCGTCGAAATCCGGGAAACGCAGGGATGCGTCGAAGTCTAAGCCGAAGTCCCACTCATTGACAGTTTGATCATAAGAGATGTAGGGGTCTTTTATTGTTTGAATGATCAATTCAGCGATTCCAAGATCTATTGGAGGGGGATGTGTTATCATTGCGGGAGGCCATGCCTGGATGATGACTCCTTCAACGGAGGAAACAGATGCGACCATTGGGATTTCATACAGCTTGCCGTGAAGGGCATTAAGATGGATCGCACCACCTGCATGTGCTTCAAAAGAAAACCCGGCTTCGCTTTCCCAGTCAATTTCAATGATGCCCAAGGCATTATGCAGATAAAGTGCTGCCAGATCCCGTCCCGGCACAAGAGGGATGGTGTCCTTTATGTTGCAGGAAAAACTGATGACACTCGGAGATTCTGTGATAAGTATATCTGTAAGTTGACACGGGGTAGGTTCAGAAAAAAACTTCAGTTGGGCATCCATGGTGAGATAACCGCCAGGGAAGGTGGCCGTGATGGAGTGTACCGTGAATTCGAGAGGGCTTGCTCCATACCCAAAAAGTGGAGCATCCTTGGGACTCGTGGCTGTGATGGAACCCGAAAGACCTGCGGGGCCCAGGCTTAATACACCTTCTGCCTGCAAATGGCCGCCTGTGGGGTCAATGATCTCCGCATCCACCGTGAGCCCATCATAAAGGGACCATTGTATGCTGTTCAGTGTGATGATATCGCCAACTCCATAATAGGGGAACAACCCAGCTTCGACATGTCCGCTTACTTCTCCACCTACCGCTACGGCCATGTGCTGGGTGATCATGTGCACCTCCAGGTCTTGGCATAGGATATCGATGTCGATAACCATCCCATCATTATCTGGAAGGAAGATCCGCAAGGTAGCCCATCCGTCTAGTGTAATGCTGTAGTCACCGTAAGCCACATCCAGCTGGTCCAGATGGATGACCTCTGCAAAGTCAGGGATCAGCTGGATGCTTTCCAGATCGTCAAAGTCAACAAAGAGATCCCCTGCCGTAAACGTGAAGATCTCGGTCATGCCGCCATCACTGATTGGGACCATGTCATTCACCTCATAAGCTTTTACCCTCCAGGCATAGGTTTTGCCTTGTTCAAAGGGCAACTCGTCTGGTGTATGGATGAAAAGGGGTTGTGATGAGGTGTGCAGCACATGTTCCAGGTTGGCCTGTATGGCTTGCAGGGGCGTTTGCCCTTTTTCAACCTCCACGATAAGAATCTCATACTCAAACTGCAAGCCGGGTAACGGAATCACCGGGGTCCAGGTGAAAACATTATATACAGGCGGTGCAAGGCTCTCGTCAAGTGGACTTATGAGCAGGGGAGGCTGGGGATAACGTACTTCAAAATAGGCAAACCCCGGAATGCTTGAGGTCATTTGAAAAGCATCCGAGGGGATCACCTCAATTGTCAGCAAATAGCTACCTTCTGCCAGCAGCCCTGTCCTGATAACCATTTCCAGGTCGTCACCCTCAAAATAATCATACAGGTCATCTTTGAAACGTACTTCAGGAATATCATCAAAAGCCTGATAATAATACATACCCGGCTCATACCAGACTTTTTCAGAGATAGCCCGGGCCACCTCTGCACCATTCTTTGTCAAACTGATCTCCCAGACAAATGCCGCAGGATCAGGGTTGTTGCTCGAATAGTTTAGCTGTACGTGATACTGTCCCTGGTAGTAATTATTTTCTATATCGCTGATATAGGGTGAGGGAAGTATGGGAGGGATCCCTCCAATGGTTGCCTGCATGGTTTCCTGTGCGTTGGCGGACAGCGCAAACAGAATAAAAACAAGGGTGGTGAACGGAATTTTTTTCATGATTTATGCCGCTTAAACAAAGAATGACCTTTATGCCAGTTAATATATATTTGAAGCATTGCAAATGCATGTTGCAACACTCAAATAGAATATGGTCGATGCTATGGTAATAAAACCAGGGGCCTTTGTTTTATCTGTAATTATTATTTTATTTATAGACAGCTGCAAAGCTGTCGGCACATTAGGCGCAAAATAGTATGTTATATAACTATATGCATAAGATGTGTATTGATGTAAGATGGCATATGTTGCGCTCGGGCACAACAAAATGACTCGTTAAAAAATTAAAGGTAAGTGCTCTGTGCGACCCGACATTGGTCAAAAAACGGCATGGGGTTAACAGGCAGTATAACGAAAAAAGATCAGATGGTTTCCTGCCTATTCATCTTTGTGGGGCAGATAAACCATTTGGCAATGAAACAACAGACCTTTGTCAGCACTTTTTACTCAAACCTGATTATAAATATAAACAAAAGTTTCATTCACACATCCATTCAGTTTAATTTATAACCTTTTTAAATAAAAAAAGTTTACGCTAGCGTGTCGTGGCGAGGACCAGGTGTTGAGAAGCCAGAGGTGCCTTTTATGTTGCACCCATGTTTGATGATCCTTGAACTGATGGCCAACGTT
>SLCY01000018.1 GCA_007125585.1 Bacteroidales bacterium | reverse complement strand
CATAGTTTGCGTCTTCGTGGTAAACGCCGACGATACGGTAATGGTCAGGCAAGGGGAAAACCCCTGACTCGGCAAGAAAGACCAGGCGCTCAAGGTTTTGTACCGTGGGATGCATCACCAAAAGGTGGTTTTTCCCCTCTTTGAAGATTTTTTCTGCTTTCTCTTCTGGCCCATGCGGCGCACAGGCAAAGAGTGTCACCAGGAACAGGAAGGTGATGCGACGTGCAACTTTCATAAGATCTTCGGGTTTGTGAACGTACGGCAAATATACACGACAATTTTCAATCGACACACTGACGGATGAAAAACCACCTGCACTTTTTCTTTGGCTGCCATCCGGTGGCCTGCTTGCATTTACACGTCCTTGTATGGATGCCATGATTTTTTGACGCAGATCCACCAAATGCGGATGATTTTTTGCCGAAATACAAAGAACGCGGAGGATCTTTGCATGACAATTCGTGGGAGAGGGAGGGTTGGGGATGAAAAGATGGTTTATCTGGCAGCAAAGGACCATTGACAGGTGCTATCGAAGAAAAGGCCGGTCCATTTACGGACCGGCCTTTTGAGGTAGTAACCTATTTACTTAACCAAAACCTACTTGTATGTCTTTTCCGAGGAAACAGACAATTTCTTTCTGCCTTTGGACCTTCGTGCAGCCAAAACCTGCTGTCCGCTCTTTGTGATGCTGCGTTTTCTGAAACCATGCTTGTTTTTTCTTCTCCTGGCCGAAGGTTGGTATGTCCTTTTCATTATTTTTTGTTTTTAACCGTAACTGCCGACCCTTTTTGGGGGGGTACCGTTTTTTTTTCAGGACTGCAAAGATAGAAAAAGATTTTCTGTTAACAAGCCATTGATCAAACTTTTTTCAGGACTTTACTCAAGCAGCATTTCTTTGGTACGGCTCAGTTTGCCTTCCACATAAACTTCTGCTTTGTATGTCCCTGCTTGCAGGCGTTCCGGGTGGACAATGTCAAACTCCAGGAGAACCGGCTCGTGCTCGTATTCGATCTGTCGCATCTGGGTGTATGCGCTTTCCTCCCCTGTATCGGAAATGGCAAATACTTCGGGAGAAGCGTACATGAGTTCATCATCGGGATCATACAAAAGCAGGTGCACCTCTTTTGTGCCTGCTTCGGTAAAGATGGTGCCGTCTACCTCAAAGCGGATGGAAGTATGATCAACCCTTCTTGCCTTTGATACATTGTAGCGGTCGGCACAGAGCCACCGATCCCACATGGTCAGAACACACATGTTGTACACTTTGAGCTGTGCTGCTTCTTGCGCTTCTCCCATCAATAGCTCATACGCTGCAGCCAGTGCGTCCATTTCCTGTTCCTTGAGATAGATCTGGTTGGTGAGTTCCTCGACTTCCTGCTTCAAAGCCTCTATGTCAGCAGTCAGCTCATCGTTGGCCTCCTTTTGCTCTTCCAGCTCTTCGGCGCGAACGGTCGCCCTGCGGCTTAATTGTGCAATGCGGGCATCTTTTTCCCGCACCATCGCTTCGTGCTCCTCAGCCAGCATCTCAAGCTTTTCCTTGTGCTCTTCAATGATGCCGTCTTTGACCTCAACGGCCTCACTCAGCACCAGGTTCTCCGTCTGGAGGGCCTCCTTTTCGGTGGCCAGCGCTTCTTTTTCGTTCGACAAACGGCCTGACCGGGTCATATAGATAATGTTCCCAATGATGGAAAGCAGCAATACGGCCGCAACAATGATCAACCATGTTTGCAGGTTCTTTTGTCTTTTCTGATCTTTTTCTTCATTCATAGGTTTGGGGTTTTTTGTGATGGTCATGCAAGTTAATGAAAAATACAATTAAACACAAACGATGTGTTTCCGTTGTTCCGTTTATTTTTCCGGGACATTTTTAAGGGTTTCTATGAGAAAGTCGTAAAACATTTTTACCGTTTTGATATTCACCATTTCGTCGGGTGAGTGTGGATTGCGGATGGTGGGCCCGAAGGAGATCATATCGAGCCCCGGATAGGTGCCTCCCAGCAGGCCGCATTCCAGTCCGGCGTGGATCACTTTTTGTGCGGGTGTTTTACCATGGAGTTTTTGGTAAACCTCTTTCATCGTTTTCAATATGGGAGAGTTCACATCTGGCTTCCATCCGGGGTATTCGCCCGTTTGCTCTACTGTGGCCCCTGACATTTCAAATACCGCGCGCATCATATTGCACAGGTCCTGCTTGGCTGAGTCCACGGAGCTCCTTTGCAGCGTTGCAGCTTCAACCGTACCGTTGTCTGACTTCAGGATCGCCAGGTTGGTGCTTGTCTCCACCACATCGGGCATTTCGCTGACCACACGGATCACACCATTGGGGCAGGCATATACGGCATTGAAGATCATTCTTGCCGTTTCGGGATCCATGACTTTTTCCGGCATCGCGGTTTCTGTGACTTTCAGGACAAGGTCCGGGTCAACGGTTCCAAGTTCATTCACCCAGTCGGCATGCATTGCTTTTGCCATCTTGTCAAACTTTTCTTCTTTCCCTTCAGGGATGGTAACAATGGCAGTGGCTTCCCGTGGGATGGCATTCCGCAGACTGCCGCCGTCGACCGATGCAAGCCTCAGGCCCAGATCACGATTGGCTTGCCAGAGTAGGCGGTTCAGCAGTTTTACAGCATTGCCCCGCCCCTGGTTAATATCGAGTCCGGAATGGCCGCCCTTCAACCCTTTTACCTCTGTTTTGTAAGCTACATGATGATCAGGGGGCAACTCTTCCCTGTATTTGAAAAAGGCATTGGTGTCGATACCGCCGGCGCAACCGATATAAAGTTCACCCTCATCTTCCGAATCCATGTTGATCAGGATATCGCCCTCCAGAAAGCCTGGCTTCAGCTCAAATGCACCCGTCATCCCTGTTTCTTCGTCAATGGTGAAAAGGCACTCGAGGGGCCCGTGCTCGATATCCCTGGCTTCCAACACAGCCAGCGCAGCCGCCACACCTATACCGTTATCGGCACCCAGTGTCGTACCATCGGCTTTAACCCAATCCCCGTCAATATAAGCCTTGATAGGATCCTTCTCAAAATCATGGACAGTATCGTTGTTCTTTTGAGGTACCATGTCGAGATGTCCCTGCAAAACGACGGTCTTGCGGCCCTCCATGCCCGGCGTGGCCGGCTTGCGGATCAATACATTGCCTGCATGGTCAACCTTCGTCTCCAGGCCAAGTGTCTCACCAACACCTTTAACGTATTCTATCATGGCCTGCTCCTTCTTTGAAGGGTGGGGAATGCCGCAAATGGCTTCAAAATACTTCCACAATGTTTGGGGTTCCAGATTCATCAGTTCCTTGCTCATCTGTTTTAATCTTTTATCCGGTTCAAAAATTTGCTGAATTCCAACAAAAATACATGAATTTTTTTTCATGTGAAATTACATACAGACGAATGAAAAACCGCTCAAGGTCTTTCACCCGGTCGTTGCTTGTTTATTAATGTTTGTCATTTGTCAAAAGGCCAAAGAGGTTTAAGGGTTTAAATGTTTAAGGGTTTAAGGGTTTAAAAGCCAATAGCTTACAGCCAATGCCCAAAAGATTCGTTCTATCGTTCCTTCGTTCCATTGCTCCATCGTTCCATCAAAGGCGGATCTATCCCCCCACAGGGCCCGGTCGATCACGGATTTATCCCCCCACAGGGCCCGGCGGTTGACCCAATGTGGATGCTGAACAAATGATGGCATGTCAGCGTTTGAACATCAGATAATTCAAAACATTTACACCATAAAAACCGAACCTCATGACAAAATTAAAAACCGGCGAAAAAGCCCCCGACTTCAAAGGCGTTGACCAGGATGGCAACCCCATTTCACTCAATGATTTCAAAGGACATAAACTGGTGTTGTATTTTTACCCGAAAGACAGCACCCCCGGCTGTACGTCACAGGCATGTAACCTGCGCGATAACTACGACCTGCTCCTTGAAAAAGGCTATAAGGTGGTGGGTGTAAGTGCAGACAGCGAGAAATCACACAAAAAATTCATTGAAAAGAACCATTTACCCTTCCCGCTCATTGCCGATACCGGCAAAGAGATACTCAGGGCCTATGAAGTCTGGGGCATGAAGAAATTTATGGGCCGCGAGTTTATGGGCATTAAACGTACAACCTTTGTTATTGATGAAGCAGGAAAGATTGAAGAGATCATTGAAAAAGTGCAGACAAAAGATCATACCAGCCAGATTATCAGTGGATGACCGCCGGGGCTCCCTACTTCCTGTCACCCGCTCTTCCCATAACGGCTCATTTGAAAACATTGGACACTGGTGGACCTTATGGAGCAGTGCGGGATACGATGCAGATCAGGCTGTTCAGTGCTGGATAAGAAGCAATACGGGCAGTGTATTTGATCTGGACCCAGCTGCAATGCATGTTGGGAAATCAGTACGTTGCATCTGGATCGGCGATTGATGGAATGATCACTCTGATCTGACCGTCAGCAGATGCTGTCAAACTACCGGGTCTTTCTTTTGGAGGTTTTGTAATATTTACAGAATGCTGATAACGGGCAAGCCTCACACCGGGGTTTCCTGGCCAGGCAAACATAGCGTCCGTGCAGGATCAGCCAGTGATGCGCAATGGCTACCTGGTGCTCCGGTATATACTTCAGCAACTGCTTTTCTGCTTCCAGTGGTGTTCGGGCATTGGTTGTCAGACCGATGCGCGCTGCCACGCGGAACACATGGGTGTCTACGGCCAATGCAGGCTTGCTGTATATAACCGATGCGATCACATTGGCGGTTTTCCTTCCCACTCCCGGCAGTTTTACCAGCTCATTCACCTCATCCGGTACCACACCGCCAAACTGGTTGATCAGCGCATTGGCCATCCCGATCAGGCTGCGGCTTTTGTTGTTTGGGTAAGAGCAACTTTTGATCAGTTCATATACTTCTTCGTGCAAAGCCTCCGCCAGGGACTCCGGTTCCGGAAAACGGCTGAAAAAAGCAGGCGTTATCCGGTTAACCCGCTTGTCGGTGCATTGGGCCGACAGGATCACTGCCACCAGCAACTCATAGGGATCGGTATAACTCAACTCGGTTACTGCATCCGGCTGATGGATGGAAAAGTAGTTCAGAACATGTTCAAAACGTTCTTTTTTCTTCATGCTTTGTTTTTTGTTGGCAGAACATGTGGCCCACATCCCGAAACCTGAAAACCTGTTACCATCAGCCATCCACCTTCAACCAATGGCCAGCGGCCAATAACCAACAATGGCAACCAGCCACCAAAATCTTGGCAACAATCCATTTGCGCTAAAATATCAAATTTTTGCCTTCCGGTGAGCAATTATGTCCAATATATTATCTATTTTCGAACCGAAATGATGTGCATTTCTCCTGTGAAGAAGTACCCATTTTGTGGCTTACAATTTACAGGATCCGGAAAGCAGGCACAGTGGAGAAAAAAGATGTGTTTTTTTGAAAACATTGCATTGAAATGATAAACAAAGAGTTGATCAATCCCCGCAGCATTGTGGTAATTGGTGGGTCCAACGATACTTCAAAGCCCGGCGGGAAGGTGTTAAAAAACCTGATTGACGGTCATTTTCCGGGTGAACTGTATGTGACCAACCTTAAGGAGAGTGAGGTTCAGGGCATCAGGAGTTACAGTGATGTGGCTGAATTGCCGGATGTGGACCTGGCCATTCTCGCCATTGCCGCCCGGTTTGTCCCCGATGCCGTGGATGTGCTGGCCCATCAGAAGGGCACACGTGCATTCATCGTTTTGTCGGCCGGTTTCAGTGAAGAAAGTGAAGGTGGTGCCGCACTGGAGAAAAGGCTGGTAGATATTGTCAACGAGGTGGATGGCGCTTTGATCGGACCCAACTGTATCGGGGTGCTCACCCCCGGTCATCATAGTGTGTTCACAGAACCCATACCGAAACTTGACCCCGGGGGATGCGACTTTGTTTCCGGCTCCGGCGCCACGGCTTGTTTCATTATGGAGGCAGGCATCCCCAAAGGGCTGTCTTTTGCCAATGTGTTTTCTGTCGGTAACAGTGCACAGATGGGTGTGGAAGAAGTGGTGAAATATTGGGATGAGTCTTTTGACCCGGAATATAGTTCGCGGATTAAGCTTTTGTACATTGAAGACATCTCAAAGCCGCAGATGTTGTTGACCCATGCCGCCTCACTTCAACGCAAGGGTTGTCGTATTGCGGCTGTCAAGGCGGGCAGCTCTGAGGCTGGCAGCCGGGCTGCCTCCTCGCATACGGGGGCGCTGGCAAGTCCTGATGTGGCTGTAGATGCACTGTTCCGTAAGGCAGGCATTGTTCGCTGTCATGGGAGAGAAGACCTGGTCGCCGTGGCTTCGGTATTTTCGTATCCCAGGCTCCGGGGCAAAAGGCTTGCAGTGATCACCCATGCCGGTGGCCCGGCGGTAATGCTCACCGATGTGCTGTCGGAAAACGGACTGGAGGTGCCGCCCATCGACTCTGCTGCCAGCCATGAGCTTTTGACCCACCTTTTTCCGGGGTCATCTGTTGGCAACCCCATAGATTTCCTGGCCACGGGAACGGCAGAACAGCTGGCCATCATCCTGGATTATACCGATAAATATTTTGACAACATCGATGGCATGGTGGTGATCTTTGGCACCCCGGGCCTGTTCCCGGTTTACAATGTTTATGATGTGCTCGACCAGAAGATGCGTACCTGCCGTAAGCCCATCTTCCCGGTTCTCCCAAGCATCCTGACGGCAAAGGATGAGGTGGATGCCTTCATAGCAAAAGGCCATGTGAACTTCCCGGATGAAGTGATGCTGGGAAAGGCCCTGGCGCGTGTCTGCAACACATTGCCACCTTCGAGGGAAGACATTGTGGTACCTAAAGTAGACCGGCCGAAGATACGCAAGGTGATGGATGCCGCCGGAGATGGTTACCTGGCCCCCAAAGCAGTGCAGGAACTTTTGGATGCAGCAGGTGTTTCGAGGGTTACGGAAGCCATTGTCAGGTCAGACAGAGAGGCCCTGAAGGCGGCTGAAAAGATTGGGTTCCCGCTTGTCATGAAGGTGACCGGCCCGGTGCATAAGTCGGACGTGGGAGGCGTGGCACTGAATGTGAAAGATATCGAAACCGTTAACAGGGAGTTCGAACGGATGATGCAAATACGGGATACCACCGCAGTGCTCATGCAACCAATGCTGGAAGGGGTGGAGCTTTTTGCCGGTGCAAAAAGAGAAGATAAGTTCGGACACATGGTGCTATGCGGCATGGGTGGCATTTTCATTGAAGTGTTGAAAGATGTTTCAACCGGTCTTTGCCCGCTCACCATAGAAGAGGCCTTCGAGATGATAGACAGCCTGAAAAGCCGCTCCATGTTGGATGGTTTGCGCGGACAAGATGGTATAGACGTGGACCACTTTGCCGATATCCTGGTAAGGATCTCAGCACTCTTGGAAGCAGCCCCGGAGATCTTTGAGATGGACCTGAACCCCTTACTGGGCAAAGAGGATCAGATAGTGGCCGTGGATGCACGGGTCAACGTTGTAAAATGAGTCGATCGCACATGATAAAATGCGCCCTGCAAATTTGTGGTCCCACCCGGCTTTTTATTATGTTTCCCTGTTTATTTCTGTATTTTAGCCACATAGAGACCGTTATGCGATGATGATCCACCTGTTTGTCCGGTATCCGTGCTGTCCCGGTTCATCATGTTCAGAGCCAGGCAGACGGTGCTTTGATCATCACTAAACACCGGCAGGATCCCCGAGCGAAACCACGAATGATCTGCCATCTCATCAATAAAACGTAACTGAACGATGTTAATACGAATCATTGTTTTATCCCTCTACGCACTGATGATCATCTGGGTTGGGATAAGGGGTTTTCGGCGCACCACGACTTTTAATGACTTTTACCTCGGTGGTGGGCGTGTGGGTCCGTGGATGACGGCTTTTTCCTATGGAACGGCCTATTTCAGTGCCGTACTGTTCATCGGGTTTGCCGGCAATATCGGTTGGAACTTCGGCTACTCCGGGATGTGGATAGCCCTGGCGAACGCATTGCTTGGTGTGCTGGTTGTGTGGTGGCTGGTGGGCATGCGGTTGAAGGATGCGGCGGTTGAGTACCAGGCCAACACATTGCCCGAATTCCTGAATAAACGATATGACTCCCCGGAGTTAAAGCTGCTGGCCAGCATCGTTATATTCATCTTCATGATCCCATACACCGCTGCGGTGTTCATGGGATTGTCCTACCTCTTTACTTCCAGCTTTGACATTGAATATTGGCATGCCCTGGCATTCATGGGGTTTTTTACAGCATTATACCTTGTGTTGGGAGGCTATAAATCGATGGCCCTTATCGACATGATCTTTGGCATCATCATGGCGGTCAGTGTGATGGTCTTGTTCTACAGCACGGTGCAGCAGGGTGGGGGTATACCGCAGATCACCCTTGCACTGAATGAGATCGATCCCAAATTGACCCAGGCAGTTGGTCCACCGGGCTGGTGGCCCCTGCTGTCCATTGTGCTGCTCACCAGCATGGCTCCTTTTGCAATGCCGCAGCTGATGCAGAAATTTTATGCCATCAAAGACAAGGCCACCGTGAAAAGGGGGATGATCACCTCTGCACTTTTTGCCATACTCATTGGCGGCGTGGCCTATTTTATCGGATCCACCTCCCGTATTTTCCTCAATCCTGAAGATACTCCTGCCGCATTTGATTTGTTGGGCCGGCCCAACTATGATATCCTGATGCCCGAGCTGCTTACCAATGTGGTCCCTGTATCTTTGAGTGTCATCATCCTGCTGCTGATCCTGTCAGCCTCCATGTCAACCCTGGCAGCCCTGGTGCTGGTGTCCAGTTCCACTTTTGTGAAGGATTTTTACCAGGGATTTATTAACAAACATGTTCACGACAAGACCCTCACCCTGTTGATGCGTATGATGAGTGCCCTGTTTGTTTTATTATCTGTGGTGCTTGCCTACCTGAATATTGACAGCATTGTGATGATCCTGGGCATCTCCTGGGGGGCATTGGGCTCTTTCTTTTTGGGCCCCTTTCTCTGGGGTTTGTATAGCAAGAGGGTCAGGCGAAGTGGTGCCATTGCATCGGGTACGGGAGGTTTGTGCGTATGCCTTGTTCTTTATGCCGGTGGGTTGCCATCGCCACAGGCTGGCACCATCGGGATGCTTACCTCGCTGATGCTCAACCCACTGGTGAGTTACCTGCGGAACAGGCAAGGAAATGAGTCCCTGCAGGATATGGACAGGCCACAAACAAAGGCAGGGTGACAGGACAGGGTGAAACCAGGTTATATGCAACCGGTGTTTGCTGCTTCCCATCCCTTCCGAACCGCCTCAGCTTCCCTTTTCCGCTCCGGAAAGAATCCATCATCATGCAGCAAGCTTGCACATAAGCTTTGTTTTTTGTAAATTTATCTTCTGTTAATGCGTTGTGTTTGCACCAAGAAAAAAAAACATGGAAGAGCAACTTGTCACCCTAGCTACCGATCATTATACTTCGGCAGAAGTATTGAAAGCCCGTCTTGAAGGAGCCGGCATCACATGTTATCTGCGCAATGTCCACCTCATACAGGGTGCCGCCCCTGAGGGGGTGAAGATACAGATCAGGTCTTCTGATGTTGAAAAAGCGCTGCGCCTGATGAATGAGTGGCGGTCGGAACAGGAGCATGCTGAAAAGAAAAATCCCAGGGAGATACGTCGTATCCTCGTGCCGGTCGATTTTTCAGCGTATTCAAAAAATGCCTGTTTGTATGCGCTTAATCTCGCCCAAAAACTGAAGGCCGATATCAAGATCTTGCATGTGTATTATGCACCCATCGTAGATCTTGTCCCTATTACCGATGCATACAGCATACAGGTGGATATGGACATCAACCTGCGTGAGATGGAGAGCAATGCCAGAAAGGGTTTAGTCTCTTTTGTGAATGAAGTTCGCCAGGAGGCTGCCAAAAAGAAGATGGACCAGGTAAAGGTAGGCTATTCGCTGCGGGAAGGCATTACTGAAGATGAGATCGCCAGGATGGCCAAAGAATACAAGCCCGGCATTATTGTTCTGGGGACAAAGGGAAAAGGGGAGAAGCAAAGCGATATCATTGGCAGTGTGGTGTACCGTGTGCTCGACCGCACCAGGGTGCCGGTGCTGGCCATTCCGGGGCAGTCGGCTTTTGACGCAAACAAACCGGTCAAGAATATTGCCTATGCTACGGAGTTTGATGACTCGGACTATATTGCCATACGCCGTTTGCTGTCAATCGTTTCGGAATTCCGTGTGAAGGTGCATTGTGTCCATTTGTCTAAAAATGCAGAAAAAACATGGGATGAACTGAAGATGGACAATTTGAAGGATTATTTTGGCAAGGTGCACAAAGGCATTGAGGTGCAGTGTCACCTGTTGGAGGGAGAAGACAACATAAAGGCACTGGAGTCTTTCGTGGAGGAGCACCAGATAGACCTTTTCTCCATGGTGAATCGCAAGCGAGGCTTGCTGGCCCGCTTGTTCAATCCCGGCATCACCCGGAAGCTCATCTATCAGAGCACCATCCCGTTGCTTATATTCAGGGCCTGACCGGCTTATATTTATGCCTCCCACGGTGTTTTTATAATCATCCGGCCCCGATGAATGTTCCACCGTGCAGGGCCTTCCGTTTGCGGGCCCCGGACAGTTGTGGCTTGGTATCAGTGCCTGAAAACCCTACTTCACCTCCAGACTTTCATTCAGCCATTTGAGCAGGTATCTGTACACGTCATCCTTGTTTTTCTCATGGAGAAGCTCGTGCCGGCCCGGGAAGATCTTTAATGAAAGGTTCTGGAAGTTTTGTTCGAAGTATTCCTTGTGCAGCCTTACGGCATCTTTCCCAAATCGACCCACGGGGTCTGCCTGTCCGCTCAGGATGAGGACCGGCAGGGATTTTCGGTAGGTGATCAGTTTCTCTGCCCTTTTTGTTGCGGCAATGCCTTTGAGCAAATGACGGTAAAAGCCGTTTGAACAATCATACCCGCACCCGGGGTCGGCGACGTAACTGTCCACTTCTTCCCTGTCGGAAGAGATCCATTCAAACAGGGTAGGGCGATCCTTAAAATGCCGGTTAAAATTCCAGTAAAAAAGTTTGTTGAACCACTTGCTTTTCTTGTCAGACCCTTCGAAAAGGATCTTCAGGCGGATGAAGTTCAAAAAAACCGACAGGGAAAGAAAAGAGATCATGAAGCTTCCGGAAAGGGCTAGCCCCTGAATATAGACCGGGTACAATGCAGTAAAGTGACGGGCCAGGATAGAACCCATGCTGTGTCCGAAGACGAATACAGGGATTTCCGGATGGTTTTTGCGGACAAATGTATACATTGCACGAACATTCTCAAGCATGATCTGCCAGCCCCTGTAACGTATTTTGCGACCTGGCTCTTCGGCATCCGCTGGGTTTAATTGTTGTCGCGGGTGGTCGCAGGCATATACCCCGTAATCTTTTTCAACCAGGAAAAAAGCAAACTCCTTGTAGCGGCCCGAATGTTCTGCCATGCCCGGTATTATCAATACAATGCCTTTGAACTTCCCGCTGGCGGGCAGGAAGCTGCTGACAAAAAACTGCCGGTTGGTTGAGCTGCTTAACAGGAAGGTGTCTTCCCTTACCGGTTGGACTTCCATGAACAGGCTTTTTTTACGACCTTTGCATCTTTGCGATAAAAGGCAACCCAAATATATTAAACTTCTTTACATGAGGGAAGAAAAACCGACATTTGGCAGACGGCTGAACCCCCTGCAACGTTTTTTATTTTTCCTGGCAGGGACCATCAGCCTGGGGCTAGCAATACTGGGGATCCCTTTACCCCTGCTGCCAACCACTCCTTTCCTGCTGCTCTCGGCTTATTGTTACGCCCGAAGCTCGGAGCGGTTTTACTACTGGTTGCTCAATCATCGCTATTTTGGGGAGCATATAAGCAACTACCGCGACCATGGGGGCACCACTGCCAGGGTGAAAGCAGTGGCTATAGCCATGCTTTGGGTCACCATCAGCATCTCAGCCATCTTTGCCGTCAGCCAGATGTGGGTTCGTTTGCTGCTGTTGGCAATTGCCATTGGCGTCACCATCCATATCTCCTCCCTAAAGACCCTCCCCAAAAGACAAGGGCCTTCCCGAAAACCGGGAAAGCCCGTTTGAATGAATGCCAATATTGGCACATTGGCTATGTCGGCACAATCATTGACATCTCTTCAGGATCTGACACCCGGCGTTGGATGCACCTGGGTTTTAAAACCCACACCGGCCAATATATGTACGCAACTTCTGTTCAACCTCAGCATGGATTGACTGGCCAGGCCAGGTGCTCCGCAAAAAGGCAATAATCCCTTTCAGGCCAGTCAACGGGTGCATCACTCCTCAGGCTTTACGTAGCCCTGGTTCAATTCATCCCGGGTGGGCTCCCTGCGGCGGATCACCTTGCCCTGAAAATGAAGGTCCATCCCCGCCAGTGGGTGATTGAAATCCATCTTGACCTTCTCATCGCCTATTGCCATGATCTTGCCACGATGGGGGTTGCCTTCCTGGTCTTCCATGTTGATAATATTGCCTTCAACCAGCAAGTCCTCCGCAAGCTTCCCATCAATTACGAAAATGCTCTTTGGAAGGTCCACTACAGCTTTATCATTTACCTGGCCATAGGCGTCATCGGCTTCTATCAGAAACTCAAATGCCTGGCCTTCGTCAAGATCTTTTACATTCTCTTCAAAGCTCTGGTTTAGACGACCGGCACCGAATAAAAACTCAATGGGCTGCTCCTTGTTGACAGACTCCAGCAAATCTCCTTCCGGTCCTCCTTCACGCAACTCGTAAGTGAGTGCAATTACTTTGGCATCAGATTGCGACATAATATCTTTTATTTTGTTTTAAAATGAACGGGATAATCCTTATACTCAAGGAAAATCCCGAAACGATCTACACTATTTTGCAAAAGTATGAAAAAGGATGTAAAATGCAAAAAATCACTGTGTTTTCTTTTTGGGGTGATGCAACAAGCCCCGGCACGGTTCACTTTATATTTAGTAAGCTTTTTGTGTTTATTTCGGGAAATAATTGTATCTTTGCGCTCCTGAAAATCATAAAGGCTAATTATCATGGCAAAGAAAACGAAAGAAGCACGGCATCAGGTCATTTTGGAGTGTACTGAGCATAAGGACAGTGGCATGCCTGGAACGTCCAGGTATATTACAACGAAGAATAAAAAGAACACGCCGGACCGCCTGGAGATGAAGAAATACAATCCGATCTTGCGTAAAATGACCATTCATAAAGAAATCAAGTAAATACCTGTATCATGGCAAAGAAAGTAGTTGCAGCAATAAAGACCGGAAGTGGCAAAGGATTTGCTAAAGTGATCCGGATGCAAAAATCTGAAAAGACGGGTTCTTATGCCTTTGAAGAGGATATTATAGCCACAGAGAAGGTAAAGGAATACTTCGCCCGGAAGAAATAACTGACATTTCAGCGACGCGTCATCTCGCACGTCTGCGCCTGGCTTCATGCTTGGGCGAAACGATGGTGCGAAAAACGCGAATCGCCGGTTCTTTTCAGATCTGCCCCCACCAACCGGTGCAGGTCTGATTTTATTTTATCGCCCTTTCATATTTGCACCATCATGGGTTTGTTCGACATTTTTTCAAAAAACAAGGAAGAGAAGCTGGACAAGGGCTTGTCAAAGACTCGTTCAAACATTTTTTCCAGGTTGTCCAAGGCCGTTGCGGGACGTTCGACGGTAGATGCAATGGTTCTTGACGAACTGGAAGAGATACTGGTCAGCTCCGATGTTGGTGTTGCTACAACCATAAAGATCATTGAGCGCATTGAGAAAAGGGTTGCACAGGAAAAATATCTTGGGACGGAAGAGCTGAACCGTATTTTACGTGAAGAGGTTACTGCTTTATTGTATGAGAATCGGGCAGATGATTTTTCTGAGGTTTTATCAGAGAGTGAGGAGCGTCCTTATGTGATCATGGTGGTAGGGGTGAACGGTGTTGGCAAGACCACCACCATAGGCAAGCTGGCCCACAAGTTCAGGAAAGCCGGTAAAAAGGTGGTTTTGGGTGCAGCAGATACTTTTCGTGCGGCGGCGGTCGATCAGCTGACCATCTGGTCGCAACGGGCGGATGTGCCGATGGTTGCACGGGGCATGGGCACGGACCCTGCATCTGTGGCTTATGAAACCCTGGAATATGCCCGCGACAAAGGGTTCGATGTGGCCATCCTGGATACCGCCGGGAGATTGCACAACAAGGTCAACCTGATGAATGAGCTGGGAAAGATCAGGCGGGTGATGCAAAAGGTTGTTCCCGGTGCTCCGCATGAGGTGCTGCTGATACTGGATGGCTCCACCGGCCAGAACGCCTTTGAGCAGGCCAGGCAATTCATATCGGTGACAGAGGTAAATGCACTGGCCATCACAAAACTTGATGGAACAGCAAAAGGCGGTGTGGTGATCGGGGTGAGCGACCAGTTCAGTGTGCCGGTGAAATATATTGGAGTTGGTGAAAGCATCGATGACCTGCAGATGTTTGACAGGGAGGCTTTTGTGGAAACACTCTTTCAGTCGTGAAGCCCGGTGGTGAAGTGAAAAAGACAACGATCAAGGTGATCACACTGGGATGCTCAAAAAACCTGGTTGATTCAGAGAAGATCATGGCCCAGCTGCCCGCCGACCGTTTTCAGCTTATGTTTGAGGGGCAACAATCGGCGGATATTGTCATAATCAATACCTGTGGCTTTATCAATGATGCAAAAGAGGAAAGCATCGATACCATCCTCGGGGTATTGGAGGCACGAAAAAGGGGGACTGTCAGGGAAGTACTGGTCACCGGTTGTTTGTCGCAGCGCTACAAAGAAGAGTTGATGCAGGAGATCCCGGAGGTAGATGCCTGGTTTGGTGTCCATGGCCCGGACGACTTGTTCGCTTATTTGAAGGCAAACTATGTCGCCAATGATCCGCAAAGGCTGCTTTCCACCCCTAACCATTATGCTTACCTGAAGATTGCCGAAGGTTGCGACCGCACCTGCTCCTTTTGTGCCATCCCCATGATCAGGGGTGCTTACCGCTCCCTGCCCGTCGGGCTTTTGGTGGAAGAAACAAGGATGCTCGCCGCCAAGGGAGTGAAAGAGATCAACCTGGTGGCCCAGGACCTAAGCCATTACGGCATCGACATATCACGCAAACCGCTTCTGGGCCAGTTGCTCCAATCTTTATGCAGTATAAATGGCATTGAATGGATACGCCTGCACTATGCCTATCCCCATAACTTCCCGGATGATGTAATACAGCTCATGGCCGCTGAGCCAAAAATCTGCAAATACCTTGACATCCCCCTGCAGCATATCAATGACAGCATCCTGCTTTCGATGCGGCGTGGACATGACAGGGATGGGACCATCCGTTTTCTTGAAAGGCTTCGGGAAAGGGTGCCCGGCATCGCTTTGCGCACCACCCTCATGGTTGGCTATCCGGGTGAGACCGAGGAGATGTTTGATGAGCTGATGGCGTTTGTCAGGAGGATACGTTTCGACCGGCTGGGGGTGTTCAAATACTCACCCGAGGAAAATACCCGGGCCTACTCGTTGGGGGATCCCGTAAAATCATCTGTAAAGAAGGAACGGGCCGGGGCCATCATGTCCCTGCAATCGGAGATATCTAATGGGATCAATCTGTCCAGGATTGGCCAACGGTTGAAGGTGATCATCGACCGTGAAGAGTCTTCATTTTTTGCGGGCCGCACGGAATATGACTCCCCCGAGATAGACAATGAAGTAATCATCGAGAAGGCCCCGCACCTCAAGCCCGGACAGTTTACCATGGCAACCATCACAAATGCCACCGAGTTCGACCTCCACGCCAGGGCGAAATGATCAGCCATTGGCATATACACACGGTGGTGAGTCCCTATTGCAGCAGCAGTGAGTTAAAAACGAGTTTGTTGGAAACCGGCGTTGACCCCCTGAAGTTGGGTGCGAAAGAAAAAAGCACCGCCTGTCCCTTACCCCTTTCAAGCCATACGATGGCTGGCTGGCGCTCCAACAGCTCTTCTTTTTCAACATAACCACTCAGCAACAGTTTTTCCTTCTCCGGAAACTGTCCGATCACCCTTCTGTCCATTCCAAAATTGGGCACGGAGGTGGCAAAAACAGGTGAGTTGCGGTGGAACACACCGATCTCGGACGGCATCCCATGGGTGATAGGATGGTCCGGTACTAATTTTATCTTCAGCAATGAACCCGGACAATAGAAACCATTGCCACGAAGCCGGCCAGAGATATCATGCACCGGAAAACGGAAACGCTCCCGTTCTTCTCCCGGGTTCATCAAACCGAAAAACAGTTCAGCAGAACGTGCCCAGGCCACAAGCGTTCCACCATCTGCCATGAAGCTGAGCACATTTTGCCACCCTTCGTTGCCCATTCCCTGCACATATTCCGGTTTATAAAACGGAATGAATACTTCACCCGCGCGTGTTGAATGGCCATGCACGATCTGGTCTTTTGTCGCATCAGGGAAGACGATCACATCAAAACTCTCTTTCAGCGGGATGGTTTTGAAGTCATCCGGATTAAGAACGGTGTAGGGTATGCCGTAGCTGTCGAAAAGGAACCGTGTCCATCCGGCATCCATATCATGAAAATTGGTTTCACAGAGTGCGATCCGGGGCAGGTGCAATAGGGTGCGTGCAACCTCCGGATCATGATCCAGAAAGACTGGCGGCACCTTGAGATGAAGGGCCAGGCCTTCAAGCCGTTCGGAATCGCCCTGGTTCGTGTTTATGAGAAAGCTGCCTGCGGGGATCGTACTTCCTTCCCATTGGAATCCTTTTTCTGTGCGTTTTACTTCCATGCCTTGATTCATGGCATGGAATGCTACCTTATAGCTCTGGTTTTTATTGGCTGTAAGCAACATCCAGGCAGCATCATCCGGTATCGGGTGGCTTTCAGTTATTTCTTCGGCGCTGATCTCGCTGTATGCAAGCACTTCTTCCGGATAGTGGGTGTTGATCTCCATGCTTATAATGCCTCGATGGAGGGGCAGGGACCATGAGGTGATGTCGTAGGGGCGTATCATCTCACCACCGGGAGTATATCTGCGGACAGGGAAGGTCTGGCTTTCCAGGACTTCCTTGATAAAGGCACGGAAAGGCTGTGCCAGTGGGATGATATAATCTCCCCGGTTGACCCGTCTTCCTTCCAGGGTGGTATCGGTGTCGACACGATATAGCGTGATGCCGTGCCGTTCGAGGAGTTTAAGCAGTCTGGCAAGCTCAGACCTGTCGTGTTGTTCCGCCGGCAGTACATAATAGAATGGAGGTTCGGTCAGCCCTTTTTTGATCTCCCTCCGGCACATTTCGTTGCGGAAGTTAAGGATATCTGCACGGTGCAGGGAAGCGGTCTTGACGAGTGAGTAGACCGACTCCAGCTCATAGGTCACCAGGTCACCCAGTGTCCACCATCCACCGGGCCAGGGTGCCGGGAAATTAATGCTTTTGCTGTATTCGGAAAGCCCTTTTCCCCTGACCTGTAGTTCGTTGGGCTCTATGTAGATGGGAGTGGCCAGCTGCACACTGGCGGCTTCGGTCAGCAGACTGATCACGTTTTTCCATGAACTGGTCTGGGTCGACCCCGGCCAGTAATCATCGAAGAGGTAAAGCTGGCTGACCCCTTTCAACCCACTGGCTGTCATATCTTTTGCCATATTTGATCCGAAAACCCATGTCCAGTTCCACACCAGCTCGTCAATGTTCTGGGCGATGGGGTCGTGCTTCGGGGGCACAAAATAGCGGGGCCCCGTGCTGCCCATCTGATGCTTTTCCACCAGCACCTGGGGAAACCAGTCGCGGTTGTAGATATCGGCCACTGCCTGGTTATCACTCTGGGTCAGTGTTACAAAGTCCCTGTTGATATTGTGCCCAACATACTTGTGGTATACCCCGGGCAGTGAACTTCCTTCATAGGGGGTGTCAAGGTATTTGTTATAATGCTCGACGATCATGTTCATCCCATCCGGGTTGTGGCAGGGTACCATCATAAAGACCACATCATCGAGGTATGAAGGATCACTGTCGGTGCCGGTGATGAGGTTGTATGCCATGAGCGGGGCAGCCTGGGAAGGGGAAACCTCCGTAGAGTGCATGGACAGTGTTACCAGCACAAAAACCCTGCCCTCTTCGATCATGGATTGCCGCTCATCCACCGGGATGTCTCCGTCAAGGGCAAGGCGACGGTTGATCTCTTGCAGTTTGTCGAGGTTGGCAATATTTTCCGGAGATGAAACAAAGGCGATAACCATGGGTTTCCCCATCGGCGAGATACCGTTTTCAATGAGTTTCAACATGTCCGATTCCCGTTGCAACGTGTCCAGGTAGCCAATCAGGTCCTCATAAAGAAACATCTTGCGGTCTTCACCAGGGGTAAAGCCGAAAAAATCTTTTGGGTGGGTTAGTGTATTTGTTGCAGTCTCAGCCGGAAATGCTGCTGAGGCATTCAGCAGACAAATAACACACAGCAATGCGGATCTTAGTAGCATCATTTTTCTATATATTTAAAGGTTAAGGTTGATATTTGGGTTTATTGTCTCATAATGGTTTGATAGCCTGCTTTAAGAATATCGAGGGCCTCTTCACGTGTGGTGCCCTCTGCATATGTTCGCAGCACCGGTTCCGTACCTGAAGGCCTGATCATCAGCCACTGGCTGTCACTAAAATAATATTTGTAGCCATCCAGGTTTTCGGTCCTCTGCACTTTATAATCTCCAAAACGATCATAAGCGTTATTCTTACAATTGGTGACAATGCGTTCCTTGTCTTCCGGGTCGATGGTCAGGTCGGCCCGTTCAAAGGCAAAGCGGCCTGTGATGGAATATACTTCATTGATCAGCTCATTGAGGGTTTTTCCTGTTTTCACCATGGCTTCCCAGATCAGCAGTCCGTTAAAAATGCCGTCACGTTCGGGAATATGGCCCGCAACGGCGATGCCTCCTGATTCTTCGCCACCCACGAGAACTTCTTCCTCCAGCATAAGGCCACAGATATGTTTGAATCCGATTTTTACGATGTCGAGCGGGATGTTGAAAGCTTCACATAATTCTTTGATTTTTACTGAAGAGGAAAAGCCGGTCGCCACCTTGCCTTTCATTTTCTTTATTTTATGCAGGTAATATATCAGAAGGAGGATCACATGATGGGAGTCGATATAATCCCCTTGGCGGTTCATGAGGGCTGTTCTGTCGGCATCCCCGTCAACGGCCAGTCCGCAATCGATATCACCTGCCTGCCGGATCGCTTCGCTGAAGGCTTTCAGGTTCTTTGCCAATGGTTCGGGCGGGATACCGTTGAACAGTGGTTGCCGTTCGCAGTGCAGGAGCATGATGCCTGGAAACAGTCGCCGCATGACATTTTGTCCGGAACCATACATGGCATCAAAGGCAAAGTTCATCCTGGAATTGCGGATGGCATCCAGGTCAAACTTTTTTTCAAGATACTCGCAATACATTGTTTCCAGATCAATGGTTTCCAACTGCCCCTTTTTCTGCAGGTCTTCAAGGCGGATATTGTCAAGGGTTTCATGATAGCTGCCGGGGATCATTTTTTCTACCTCCAGTATTTGCAGGTCAAGCAATGGCCCTCCGTAGCTGCCTTTTAACTTGTACCCGTTATAAAGGGGCGGGTTATGGCTGGCCGTGATGAACACCCCCATCGTGCTGCTGGTATTCAGGGTCCCCATGCTGATCATAGGGGCAGTGACAAAAGTGCTGGCCATATACACCTTGATCTTGTTCATGCATAGCACTTTGGCAACAGTTTCGGCGAACAGCTCGCCGCCAAAACGGCAATCATGGCCCAGCACGACAGCTGGGGCATCCTCTTGTTGTAATGCCCATTCAGCAGTCCCCTGAGCTATCCGGGCCACATTCCCCGTCGTGAAATCTTTGGCGATGATGGCGCGCCAGCCATCCGTGCCAAATTTTATTTTTCCCATATCATTCGATTTTTTATTAAAACTCCGGTGTTTGTTACCGCTTCATTGGTGTGGTGTATTTCTTTTGTTTTTGGGGTTTTGTGGCTGGTGTCTTGTTTTCAGTGTCTCGCATTACTGTTTGTGGTCATGGGCAACGGCAAAAGGTCCTGTTTTTCTTGGCGAATCAGTCACCGGGCGGGCAGCAGAACACTTTACCCTGTCACCTGTAGACATTCATTTCATCCAGTGCCTGCCTGTAACGTTGTGCATTGGCCAGGTGTTCTGCATAGGTTTTTGCGAAGAGATGGTAGCCGCTGAAGTCAGGGTTGGCACTGAAAAAGAGGTATTCATGCTTTTCGTAGTTCAATACGGCATCTATGGTGCGGGGTTCCGGCAGGTTGATCGGTCCGGGGGGCAGCCCTGCATACATATAGGTGTTGTAAGGTGAATCAATGGTCAGGTGGTGATTCAGCACCCGCCGGATGCTAAAGTCGCCAAGGGCAAAAATGATGGTAGGGTCGGCTTGCAGGGGAATGTTCTTTTTCAACCGGTTCATGTATACCCCTGCGATACGGGCCATTTCGTCGTGCCTGGATGTTTCGCTTTGAACAATGGATGCCATGATGCCAACTTCCTGGGGCGACAGGTTGTTTTCTGCCGCGCGTTCTCTTCGTTGTTTGTTCCAGAAGGCGTTGTATTCACGCTGCATCCTCTTCAACAGTTGATCAGCCGGGGTATTCCAGTAAACTTCATAGGTGTTGGGAATGAACAACAGCCCTGCAGTCAGTGTATCCATTCCGGCGTCCGACATAAGTTCCTGATCCTTTAACAGGCGCAGGATGTCGGGTGCATCCAGTTCGAGCTGCCCTGCCACCGCTGAGGCCAGTTGCTCAAGGGTGCGTATGTTGGTAAAGGTTAGCTGCACAGGGTGTTGTTCTCCTGACCTGAGAAGGTTGATCAGGCTGTTATTGCACATGCCGTCGTGTATTAAATAGCGACCGGGCATGACACGATTGGGGTAATTTTTTCTTTCGGCCAGCCAGTGAAAGGTAGTCATGCCGGATACGATGCCTGATTCGTGAAGAATGTCTTTCACGTCTTCATACTCGCTACCCGCCGGGATATACAGATACATGCTCTCTTGCCCTTCCAGATCAACATTTGGCCCATAAATATACAGATATAAGAAAATGCCGGCCGGGAGAGCCGTGGCGAACAATGCCACCGCCAGGGTGATCAGGAAGATGCGTATGTTTTTAACCCTTTTCATGATCTTGGCAACTTCTGAATTTTGATGTTTTGCTAAACCGGCTGTTTTCAATGTCTATGCCCTGTTTCGCTTCCGGCGTGCTATCTTTCCGGTGGCAGGGAGCAACCGTCTAGAACACCAGTTGCAAAAAATGTTCGTCTCTCCATTGTTCATGGTGCAACCGCCAGGAGAGCCTGGTGCCGGTGATCCGGAACCCTTGTTTTTTGAACAACTTCAGGCTGACATGATTGTCAGTGCCAATGCCACAATACAACTGTTTAAGGTTTAGTGTTTTATTGGCGTATTGGATGACCAGCCGCAGGGCCTCAGTTCCATGTCCTTTGTTCCGAAAATCCTTGTCAATAATGATCCCCACAGCTGCGCGCCGATGATGCGGGTCAAAATCGAAGATGTCGATAATACCCACAGGCTGTTTGTCGCGACCAACGACCATTAAGCGCAACTGTTTGTCAGAATAGATGTTGTTTTCTGCATTGAGGATGTATTGTTCCAGAAAGAAACGGGAAAGCGGGTTCAGGTGGTTGCTGTGCACCCAGTTTTCAGGGTCATTTTCCCATCTGTACAGCACCTCCAGGTCTCCGATCTCTACCGGGCGAAGCATTAACCATTCTCCTTTCAGCATATTCATCCGTCAGCAGTTTTTATTCAACGGGGCACACAGCCCCTGCCAGCGTGCGATGTTTTTTCCTGGTGTCTTGGGTCATCTATCCTTTTGATGTTTTGTCAAACCACAAAAATAATCAATCATTTCGCCTTTGAAGACAAAAACTGCGGGGCCTGTAAGATGAATACCGGTAAAGGGTCCACTGTTTTGTTCCGGGGGGGTAAATGCCACAGAGAGTTTCCCGCCGGGAGCCCGGACCTTCATTTCTGTACATGGCTTCTCTTTACCCTGGTGGGTGTATGCGGCGATTGCCGCCGCCGTTACACCTGTCCCACAGGAGAGGGTCTCGTTTTCCACACCGCGTTCATAGGTTCTCACCGATAAACTTTTCTGATCATGGATCTTAACAAAGTTGACATTGATCCCTTCCGGTGCCCATCGGTCAGAGTTCCTGATTGTTTGTCCTTCAGAAAAAACATCTGTCCCGTTGATTTCATCAGAAAAGACCACTAGGTGGGGCGACCCGGTGTGAACAACATAAGCGTTTGCGTTTATTCTGGTTGGATGCCGGACATCGTTAAGCCATACTTTAATCATGTATTCGTTACCTTCATGCGAAATGATCTCAGCGGCATGTTCCCCGTCGATGGCCCGGAAATGCATGTCCGGTTGTTTTACAATGCCTGTGCTATGGGCAAAGGCGGCGGCACAGCGGCTGCCATTGCCGCAGAGGCTGCCTTCCCGGCCATCTGCATTGAAATAGAGCATTTTAAAGTCTGCATCCTGATCATCCTCCAGGAGGATAAGTCCGTCCGCACCAATGCCAAAATGGCGGTTGCAGAGACGGGCAATGACTTGTTGCCGTTGATCGCCGGAGGGTGTGAAGTGCCCTGTGCGGTTATCGATCAAAATGAAATCATTGCCTGTTCCTTGATATTTATGGAAAATGACCCCCATGGCGGAATATTTTCTATTGATCAAATATACATGATTTTTTTTCGTTCGAAATTACACACAGACACATCAGGTTTGCTTTTTCGACTTTTCGTTCTTGATGAAAAAACCCGGGTTGTTCCGCTTGCCGCAATGGTACAGATTTTTTATGGTTTATTAAGAATTTTTTTTCTTCATAAGGCATACTTGTTGATCGTTATGGATGTGGCAACAATAAAATGACGATTTGTCTTGTTGTCAAAGAAAGGGATTAAACAAAACATTAGAAATATTGTTAAATACAAGAACCGTTGATTGCTATGAAAAAATTATTCAGTTTCTTTCTGGTAGCTGTTTTAGGGGGTGTCACTTCGTTAGGGATCAACCATTATTTTTTCCCCCAGTCGGATGAGGTGGTTGTTTCGCATACCATTCCTCACCGTTCGGAGCGTGTACCTTCGTCGCTGGTGAACCATTCGGGTGAGGTGCTCACCGGCCTGCCTGATTTCACCGTCGTTTCGGAAACGACCGTTGATGCTGTTGTTCATATCCGTGCTGAGTTTGAGCGCCGGGGCAGCATGCAGGATGATTTTTTCGGTCATGGCGACATCTTTGATTTCTTTTTCGGTCCGCGGGGCAGGCCCCGTCCGGAACGGCCTCCTGTTGTGGGTTCGGGCAGCGGGGTCATCCTGGGTTCTGATGGATACGTCATCACCAACAACCATGTGGTTGACGGGGCCATCATGATAGAGGTCACATTGAATGATAACAGGATATACGAAGCGCAGCTGGTTGGCGCAGACCCGACCACCGATATTGCACTGCTGAAGATCGATGAGGAGAATCTCCCATATCTGGCGTTTGGCGACTCGGATGGATTGAGGGTCGGGGAGTGGGTATTGGCCATCGGCAACCCTTTCAACCTGGAGTCAACCGTTACTGCGGGCATTGTCAGTGCAAAAGGCCGGAACATCAATATCCTGACAGACACCATTGCCATTGAATCATTCATTCAGACCGATGCTGCTGTTAACCGGGGCAATAGTGGTGGCGCCCTGGTGAATACCCGCGGGGAGCTCATCGGGATCAATACGGCCATTGCATCCACTACCGGTTCTTTTGCCGGCTACTCCTTTGCGATCCCGTCAAATATTGCATCAAAGGTGGTGGAGGATTTGCTGGAGTATGGTGAGGTACAGCGAGGCATGCTGGGCGTTACAATCTCGCCGCTTACCAGCAGGCGTGCTGAAGAGAAAGGGTTATCAATTATCCAGGGTGCTTATGTTGAGAATGTTGCAGAGAACAGTGCGGCTGAAGAGGCAGGGCTTAAGGCCGGGGATGTGATCATTGCCGTTGATGGCCGGGCCATCAGAAACCCTTCGGAGCTTATTGAAGCGGTGGGTCGCAAAAGGCCCGGTGATGAGGTGATGGTCAGATATTACCGCAACGGAAGGGAGAGAGAGTCCAGGGCCATCCTGAAAAATATTTATGGTGAAGTGGCTGTGGTGACCCGCGATGCGCGCGAAGCGCACGATATGCTTGGGGCACGGTTTGAACCGGTTCCCGAAGGTACACTGGAGCAGCTGAACCTGGACCATGGTGTGCAGGTAACCGCTCTGTCAAGGGGTGCGCTCAGCAACGCAGGCGTGCGGCGTGGGTTTATCATCACCAATGTGGCCGGAGAACCGGTGCACTCACCGGAAGATATTGCCGGCATCCTTGATGGCAAAAGTGGTGGCGTTCTGCTGGAAGGTGTTTACCCTGATGGCCGGCGTGCTTACTATGGTGTGGGCCTTGACTGATGCACCGGGAATGATGAGGGGTGAGAACGCCCGGTGCGAAGCACTGAAACCGAAAGAGAATAGCTGTATGTGTTTAACACAAACCAAGTTATATAACACATTGTTTCATAACATTTTTTTTTGTACCTTTGGGGGCTTTTTCGATCTGGTTTAGAAAGAATAACACCTCCTAACGCTGGAAAACCCTATAAAATCATATGCGACAACTTAAGATTTCAAAATCTATAACCAATCGCGATACCGCTTCACTGGACAAGTATTTGCAGGAGATTGGGAAGGTCCCTTTGATATCGGCTGAAGAAGAAGTTCTACTGGCGCAGCGTATAAAGCAAGGTGACCAGGTGGCGCTGGAGAAACTGACCAAGGCCAACCTTCGTTTTGTGGTTTCTGTTGCCAAACAGTATCAGAACCAGGGACTGAGTCTTCCTGATCTTATCAATGAAGGCAACCTGGGTTTGATCAAAGCGGCCAAGCGTTTTGATGAAACGCGGGGGTTTAAGTTCATCTCCTATGCTGTTTGGTGGATCAGGCAATCCATCCTGCAGGCACTGGCTGAACAATCGCGCATTGTTCGCCTTCCGCTTAACCAGGTGGGTTCGCTCAACAAGATCAAGAAAGAAGCCTCCAAGCTGGAACAAAAGTATGAAAGGCCTCCGTCTGCCGAAGAGCTTGCAGATGCTTTGGATGTCCATGAAGACAAGATCACCGAATCTTTCAGGATATCAACCCACCACGTATCGGTAGATGCGCCGCTTGTGCAGGGAGAAGATGCCAGCCTGCTGGATGTCTATATCAACCAGGATTCGCCCAATGCTGACTCCAGCCTGATCCATGAATCGCTGGCCAGGGAGATACAGCGGTCGCTTGCCACACTTACCGATAAAGAAAGGGATGTGATCAACCTGTATTTTGGTATCGGGATGAACCATGGCCTGACCCTTGATGAGATTGGTGCAAAATTTGACCTTACCCGCGAAAGGGTAAGGCAGATCAAAGAAAAAGCGATCCGCAGATTAAAGCATACGTCACGGAGCAAGCTCCTGAAAGCTTATCTGGGGCAATAGTTGCTGAATATTTTGTAAAAGGGCACCCGCCTCAGGTGCCTTTTTTTATTAGTGAATGAATATAATCCTGTCTTGTTAAACCCATGCACATGATCCGTTTGATTTCCTTCATCACCCTGTGGGCGATCGCCCTTTTTGTTCCTGAATATTCCCAGGCCCGTGAAATCAAGATCCAGGTGGGTGTCACCGCCGACGTCCACGCCCGCCTGTTCCCTTACAACTTTATAGAAAACCGGCCTGCAAGGACCTCCATGGCCAATGTCCATTACATGTTGCAAGCCCTGAGATCGCGCGAAAGCCATAATTTTATCCTTCTGGATAACGGGGACCTGATACAGGGCACTCCTGCGGCGTATTACGCCAACTTTATACAGGAGACTGACAAGAACCTGTTCAGCCGTGTGATGAACTTTATGGGGTATGATGCCGCGACCATTGGCAATCATGACATTGAGGCGGGTCCTGATGTTTACAACCGGCTGAAGGAGGAGTTTGACTTTCCCTGGCTTGGTGCCAATGTGCTGGATAAAGAATCCGGCGAACCCTACTTTCAGCCATACGTGGTCGTTGAGCGCCAGCGTGTCCGTATAGCTGTGCTGGGACTGACGACCACCGGTGTGCCCAACTGGCTGCCACCCCACCTATGGGAAGGGCTCGCATTTCAGGACATGGTGGAAGCGGCTGAATATTGGATAGACCATATACGGGAGCATGAACAGCCGGATGCCATCATAGGCCTGTTTCACAGTGGGTTCGGTTCATTGGATCCTGATCCGGACGACCATCCGCTCGAACATGCATCCGGCCATATTGCCAAACATGTGCCCGGTTTTGATGTGATCTTCTCTTCGCATGACCACCGCAGAAGGATACAAACCGTCATCAATGTGGAAGGAGGGGAGGTGCTGGTGATGGGCCCCGGCCATTTTGCGGAAAACCTTGCCCTCGCTGAACTGGTCTTCTCCAGGACATCCAGGCGAACCTTCAGTCTGGATAATGTGCGGGCAGAAATCATCTCCACGGGAAAGGCCGTGCCCAGCCACCCATTTATTCAGAAATTTGAAAGCGATGTGGAGGAGGTGTTGAACTTCGCCAACACGAAGGTTGGAAAAATTGCCTCATCCATCCATTCCATTGAGTCCCTTTTTGGAAGCGCCCCTTTTACTGATCTGGTGCATCAGGTACAGCTGGACCTTACGGATGCAGATATTTCCTTTACCGCACCCCTTGCCTTGGATGCTACCATCAATGCAGGGACCATTTATATGCGTGATTTTTTTCGTTTGTATGAATATGAAAACTATTTATACACGATGGAACTTAGCGGCAGGGAGATCCAGGGACACATGGAGTATTCTTATGGTTTGTGGTTTAACAAGATGAGGAATGCAGATGACCACCTCTTAAACCTATACAGGAATAGTTTGGGGAGGGTACCTTCGGACCGTCGCGGATGGCAGGCCTTGCAAAATGCTCCCTATAATTTTGACTCGGCTGCCGGGATACAATATGTGGTGGATGTTTCACAGCTGGCAGGATCACGTGTTCAAATCAAAGGGATGGAAGACGGCAGCCCCTTTGACCCGGATGCCATCTACCGTGTCGCGATAAACTCCTACCGGGGCAGCGGGGGTGGCGGACACCTGACAGAGGGCGCGGGTATCCCGCACGCTGAGCTGGGAGAACGCATTGTGTATACTACCGAGAAAGACCTGCGAAGTCATATGATTGAATACTTCCAGGAAATTGGCGAATATGTCCCTGAAAGCCTTAACAACTGGCATTTAGAGCCTGAGGAGTGGGTAAAACAAGGCCGGGAAAAAGACATGCCCTTCCTTCGTCCGTGATCAGTTAAGTATTGGGAGATCCTCTCGCAAACGGATATGCTTGCGTGATATTTTGTCATCGCGCCTGACAGCCAGGGACACATGTCGTCCCTCCCTTGCACTCAGGGCGTCCAGGATGTCATCCAGCGTTATTTGACGATGGCTTTTCCTGTTCAGCTCAACGATCAGGTCTCCGGCCAGGATGCCCGCCTCATATCCTGCCGACCCCGGCCTGACATAATGGACCACAAAATCCCGCATATCCCTGCCGCGGGCAATAACTTCGATTCCGCTCAGATTGGTGCTGAACGGTCCCCTGAAAAAGCTGCTGCGCTTCAACACCAACTTCCCGGAAGGGTAATCCAAAATTACATTGTATCGCCTGATGATGCCACCACCGATGAGGCCCTCCCATTCAATTGTCTGGCCGTGAAACTCAAGGAATCTTGTTTCGGGATAGGACACCACCGGATCGGCTATCTCCGTTTCGCCAATGATGACCTTATCAACCCTCCCTTTCTTTCCCAGAAGGTTGCCGCTGATACCCTTCCCCAAAAAACCACTGATGGTCTGATCCGAAAGCCCGATATGTTCTTTGTTAAGATAGATGGGGTGGCTTGCCCCCAGGTCGAACAGCAGATATGTGTTCAGTGTATCGCCATCAGCACCGACAATGGTCGATTCAACATACGGTTTTCCATTGATCAGTTCTATTGGGATGACATTGCCCCTCCTGCTTATCCTGTAGTCAGGCTCACGGTATACCTTTATTGATTCGTTGGCATAGCTTATGCTTACAGGGAAGTGCTTCAGGAAATCATAGCCCATGATCCCATACACCGGGAAGCCAAAAACTTCAGAGAAGGCAAGGATGTCCTCAGGGATGACCAGCAGGTTCATGTTCCTCCCGGTGATCCCGCGCATCGAGATTTTCACATCAGTGGCCAGGCTGGCCTCTACAATCCCTTCGCCCCCCAGTCCGTAAATGAGCATGTTCCTGTCAAACTCCAGATGCAGCAAATGTGCAAGTATAGGTTCTGTAAGGATGGTCGTGTTTACACCGGAATCCAGTATGAAATAAAAAGGGCCCTGGTCATTTATGAATAAAGGCAATACAGCAAGGTTGTTGCGCACCTTGATGGGGATGGTCACCGAGCTTCTGTTCCTGTTAAAGCGGAAACCGTTCTCCGCGCCCTGGCTTGACAAAGGGATGAAAGCCATGAGCAGGGAGAGCAATAGAATAGAGCGGATTGCCTTACTGTTCATAAAATTTACAACATTGATACTTGTGTTTAACAGCAAAAACTTCGCCAAAGTTCAATAATTCGTCTCTTCTTTGTCCGGACCATAAAAATGAGCAGTATAAATCACCCGTATCGTCGATGAACGATCTTTGCCCGGCATGTGCCGGCCGGCCTTTTTTTTTTAAAAAAAAATCAACGGTTGCTGCAAGGTGCGAAAGGAAAAAAGGGTCAGCAAGCCGGCATTGATATGTTGTCGGGACAGGACCATGGAGTGTACGGAACCGTTCATGTATTGTTAAAAATCGTACACTTGCTGATCAGTGTTCATGGCGTATGGCATGGTTGATTTTTTTTGCAATGGATGGCCCGGAATAGACAAGTCCTGTATAAACCTGCACAAGGGAGGCCCCGGCACGGATTTTCTTCAGCGCATCGCCGGGCCCGAAGATGCCTCCCACCCCAATAATGGGGATGGTGCCGCCTGACTTCCGGTGGATGTATGCAATGACATTGGTGGCTTTTTCATTCAGCGGTTTCCCGCTAAGGCCTCCCTGGCCGATCTTTTCCAGGGTAGCCGGACTGCTGGAAAGGCTGTCCCTTTGTGTGGAGGTGTTCGTGGCCACGATCCCATCGAGCTTTGTTTCATAAACGATTTCCATCACTTCATCCAGCTGCGCATGGTCAAGGTCGGGTGAAACCTTTAACAATATGGGCTTTGCCATGGGTTTATCCTGGTTGATCTCCTGGAGGGCTTTGAGGATGGCAGTTAATGCGGGCCTGTCCTGCAATTTGTTCAGGTCTTTGATATTCGGGCAGCTGACATTCACAACAAAGTAGTCAACCAGGTCAAACAATTTTTCAAAACAAAGACAATAATCGTCGGCAGCCTGTTCATTTGGGGTCAACGTATTTTTTCCTATATTCCCTCCGATAATGACTTTGGGTTGTTTTTTTTTCAGGTTTTTCACAAATGCTTCAATCCCCTGGTTGTTGAATCCCATTCTGTTGATCAATGCTTTGTCTTTTGGCAGGCGGAACAACCGGGGCCTGGGGTTTCCTTCCTGGGACAGTGGCGTTACCGTACCAATTTCGATGTGGCCGAAGCCAAAGCAGGATAGTGCATTGTATAGGGTGGCTTTTTTGTCAAATCCCGCAGCAATGCCCACCGGGTTTGGAAAATGGATGCCAAAGACCGTCCTGCCAAGTGCCGGGTCCCTTACAAGATAATGTCTGCGGAACAGGGGAGCCATCCCGGGGATGGAAAAGAAGACGGGCATGATGGCGGCAACCGCCCGGTGTATCCACTCGGGGGGAAACAAGAACAGCAGGGGACGGATCAGTCTTGGGTACATGGCTATTTGCCCGGGTTTTTCTCTTTTTCCCCGGCTTTTCCAGGTGCATCTTCCTGCCCGCGCTTGACGGCATCATCATCCTTCTCTTCGCTTTCTTCAGGTTTGGTGATCATCTCTTGGTCAAGCAGGATGTTGTACCATGCAAACACCTTCTTCATGTCAGAAACATGCACCCTGTCCTTGTCATAATCAGGCAGGTATTCTTGAAAGGCATTTTTCAGTTCCTCGGGAGGCGATTTGGGATCAGGGCCTGGTTTGCCATCATTTTTTTCAAAGATTTTCCATAAGACATCTTTCAGGGGCACTTCCTTGTCATGGGTGAAGATGCTGATATCTTCCAGGGTGCTGGAGCGGTCGGTGGCAAAAACAGGAAGCTTCCTGCCATCTTCGAACGACTGGACCACCATCCCGCTGCGGGTTTCAGACAACAGTCTGAAAAGGCCCCTTTTGCCGGAAATGGTTATCACTTTGCTTAGATCCATGGTGTAGTGTTTAGTTGGTAAAACTCTGTTTGATGCCTGCCTTGCGATGCCTCATGCCTGGGCAAGCATTGCTTTTTGCAAGATTGAGGATTGGGCATGACAACATGTTGTCATGCAAAAATACACATATGTTGTCAACAATGAAACACCCATCATGAGAACATCTGAAGGCCGTGTAACTTCTTGTATATCCCGTTTGCTTCGATCAGTTCCCGGTGTGTGCCTGATTCCACGATGCGCCCTTCATGCATCACACATATCAGGTCGGCATGGATGATGGTAGACAGCCGGTGTGCGATCACAATGGAGGTCCTGTTTTGCATCACATTCATCAGGGCTTCCTGGACCAGTTTCTCAGATTCTGTGTCCAGGGAGGATGTGGCCTCGTCGAGTATCAGGATCGGCGGATTTTTCAGCACGGCCCTGGCGATACTGACCCTTTGCCGTTGTCCGCCTGACAGCTTGCCTCCACCGTCGCCGATGTTGGTATGATAGCCCAGTGTGCTCTCCATGATGAAATCGTGGGCGTTGGCGATCCTGGCGGCCCTGACGACCTCTTCTTCGGTCGCTTCGCTTGCCCCGAATGCGATGTTGTTGAAAAAGGTGTCGTTAAAAAGTATCGGTTCCTGGTTCACATTGCCCATGAGTGCACGAAGGTCTTTGATCCGGATGTCCCTGACCGGGATGCCGTCGATACGGATCTCACCGTCATCCACATCAAAGAAGCGTGGGATCAGGTCAACAAATGTGGACTTCCCGGCGCCGGATTGCCCTACCAGGGCAACTTTTTGCCCTTTACGGATACGTATGTTGATGTCTTTCAATACATAGCTGTCTTCATACCGGAAGTTGACCCTGTCGAAGACGATCTCTTTTTGAAAGTCGCGTTTCTCCAAGGCACCTGGTGCGTCCTTTATGGTTACTTCAGCTGTGAGCACCTGTTCGATGCGTTCGGCCGAGGCCAGGCCTTTCTGAATGTTGTACCAGGCTTTGGAAAAGTTTTTCGATGGCTGGATGATCTGGGAGAAGATGCCCAGGTAGCCGATAAATGCCTCGGGTGGCAACGTCGCATTCCCGGTGATGACCATTGCCCCGCCAAACAGTAAAATGAAGATGACTACCGTGGTGCCCATAAACTCGCTCACCGGGGAGGCCAGGTCCTGGCGGCGATACAGTTTATTCATAATGCGGGTATACAAGCTGTTCAGGCTCCGGAAGCGCCTGCGCATCTTATCTTCGGCATTGAACGCCTTGATAATCCGAAGGCCCGAAAGGGTCTCTTCCATCACCGAGAGGATCATCCCCAGCTTGCTCTGGCTTTTCAATGCGGTCGGCTTCAGCGTTCTTGAGATGTGGCCGATAATGAAACCGGCGATGGGAAGAAGCACCAGCACAAACAAAGTAAGCATCGGACTCATGAGCATCAGCCATCCCATATAAACAATAACCGTCATGGGGTCACGGATAACCACTGCCAGTGACTGGACAACACCGATCTCTATCTGGAACACGTCATTGGTCATCCTCGATATGATGTCACCTTTCCTGCCCTGTGAATAATAGGCCAGTGGCAGTTCAAGGGTTTTCTGATAGATGTCGTTGCGCATGTCTTTGACCACACCGTTGCGAACAGGTGCCAGGTGGTATAGGGCAAGATACCTGAACCCGTTTTTCAGTAAGCTGGTAATGATCACGACAACACTGATAAACACCAGGGCCGCCAACTCACCATAATTGGATGTCAGCAGGTTCATGTAGTAATAGAAATTGTTGATCAGGGCCTCAAAGTCCAGCTTCATGGGCATCAGTTCGTATGCGTCATGATGGCTGCGAAACAACATGCCAACGAAAGGGATCACCATGTTGAGGCTGAAGAGGCCAAACAGTACGGACAGAAAGTTAAACAAGACATTTAAGGCAAGCCTTGTCCAGTAGGGGATGATATAAACCAGTATTTTTCTGAAGCTTTGCATCAGGGGGACATGTGATTTATTCCTTGCGGTCCGGGATGATCCCCGTATAGTTGAAAGGGGTGATTTTTTTCAGTCTTTCTTTCTGTTCCTGCCGGATATCCAGGCTGTCAACAAACTCGTGTAGAACGTCTTTTGTGATGTGCTTATTTTGTCGTGTCAGTGCTTTGAGTGCTTCATAGGGGTTTGGGTAACCCAGACTTTTCAGGATGCTTTGTATGGCCTCGGCTACGACCGCCATGTTGTTATCCAGGTCGGCGGCGATCTTGTCTTCATTGAGGCTGATCTTTTTAAGCCCCCTGGTGGTCGCTTTCAGGGCGATCAGCATATGGCTGACGGGAACACCGGTGTTACGCAGTACGGTGGAATCGGACAGGTCTCTCTGAAGACGGCTCACGGGCAGTTTCGCAGCGAGGTGTTCAAACAGGGCAACGGCAATCCCGGCATTGCCCTCCCCATTTTCAAAGTCGATGGGGTTGACCTTGTGGGGCATGGTGGATGAGCCCACTTCGCCGGCAACGATCTTTTGTTTGAAGTAGTCGAGGGAGACATATGTCCAGCAATCCCTGTCCAGGTCAGTCAGGATGGTGCAAATGCGTTTCAAGCCGTCAAAAAGTGCAGCAAGCTGATCGTAGTGGTCAATCTGGGTGGTGACCTGCGAGCGTTTCAGACCGAGCGAGGCGGTGAAGTTGTCGGCAAACCCCACCCAGTCTATTTCCGGATAGCACACGTGGTGGGCGTTAAAATTGCCGGTGGCACCACCAAACTTGGCAGGGAAAGGCATCGACTGAAGGTCCTGCATTTGGTTCCCAAGCCGTTCATAAAACACCATGACCTCCTTGCCTACAGTGGTGGGTGAGGCCGGCTGGCCATGGGTGCGGGCAAGCATCGGGATATTCAGCCATGCATTCGAAAAGTCGCGCAATACAGCCAGGAGCTCCCGGAGAGCAGGATAAAGGACCTGCTCCAAAGCTTCCTTCAGTGAAAGGGGAATGGCCGTGTTGGTGATATCCTGGGAGGTCAGGCAAAAATGCACGAACTCCCTGTGGCTACCCAACCCCATCTCTTCCAGGCGTTCCCTGATAAAGTATTCCACCGCCTTGATGTCGTGGTTCGTTTCCTGTTCGATCTCTTTTATCCGTCGTGCGTCCTGATGCGAAAAATTCCGGACCATGTTGCGGATGTTCTCTAAGTCTGCATCAGAAACTCCCTCCAGTGGAGGCAGGGGGATCCGGCACAAGGCGATAAAATATTCCACCTCCACCAGTATCCGGTATCTTGTCAGTGCCTCTTCGGAGAAAAATGCCCTCAGAGGATATGTGAGCGGTTGGTACCGGCCATCGATGGGGCTAATGTTGGAAAGTCCGTCCATGTTTTTTGACCTCCAATGTTGGTTAAAGGTTTCAGGAGACAGTCAGATTGTCAGCTGAGTGATCGCAGGATCACTCAGCCGTTCACCCGGCCACTTGTGGCTTATCTCTTCCGGCGCTTCTTCTGGGCTTCCTGCTGTTTGGCAAGCTCTTCCATGCGCTTCTGCCATTTGGACTTCTTCACGGGTTTCTTTTTGTTCTCTTCTATTTTGGCATGGAGTGCATCTTCGTTGATGAATCTGCGAAAGAGAAACATCTGGCCAAAGGTGATCACATTGGCCAGAAAATAGTAGTAGCTCAGTCCGGAGGCAAAGCTGTTGAATATTCCCAGGAGCATTACCGGCATAAAATACATCATGGTCTTCATCCCCGGCATCTGGCTGCTTGAACTCATCATTTGCGAGTTCAGATGTGTGTAGATGATCATGGATCCGGCCATCAGCAGGGTAAAGAGGCTGACATGGTCTCCATAGAACGGGATGGAGAACGGCAGGTCGAGGATGGAGTCATACGCCGAGAGGTCGTCGGCCCACAAAAAGCCTTCCTGGCGCAGTTCGATACTCGAGGGGAAAAAGCGAAACAGGGCAATCAGGATGGGAAGCTGCAAAAGCATGGGAATACAGCCTGCCATGGGATTGACCCCCGCTTTTTTGTAAAGCGCCATCGTCGCCTGCTGCTTCTTCATGGCTTCCTCTTTCTTGGGAAACTTCTTGTTCAACTCCTCGATCTCGGGTTTCAAAAGGCGCATCTTGGCCTGGGAAAGATAGGTTTTGAAGGCAATGGGCAACAGGATGATCTTCAGCAATACCGTCAGAATCAAGATGATGATCCCGTAATTCAGGTTGAAGCCATCCAGAAAGTTGAATATGGGGATCACCGCGAAACGGTTGATCCAGGAAGTCAGGAAAAAGCCCCATCCCAGGGGGATCTGTCTTTCCAGCTCAAGGTCGTAGGTGGTTAACAGGCGGTAATTGTTGGGCCCCAGGTACCATTGCATGGGATAGCTGTTGTCGGCACGGGCATCATAATCCAGGTTGATGGAAGCAGCCATCGTCTTAAGATATTCATCCTCACCTTCGCCCAAAGTGGTGCTCATGATGTCGGCATTGGCAAAACCTTCCCTGGCGATCAATGCGGAGGAGAAGAATTGTTGTTTGAACGAGATCCACCTTACGCTGGTCGTCAGCCGCTCAGATCCGTCCCTGGTGGGCCGCAGTCTCGACACCTCATCATTCGCATATTTATAGTAGACAGTGGAGTTGTTTTGTTCGTTCTGCCTGTTTTTTTCATGACGCAGAAGCTTTGCCTGCCAGTCCAGGTTAAGGAAGGTGGTATTGGGTGCAATCGCTTCGCGCATCCCTTTGAAACGAACATCAAAGTCAACCATATATTCCTTGCCCTTTAACGTATAGGCAAATTCAATGTAGCTGGGATTGTCTGTTGTGTGAAAGTCGCTGTAAGCCCGCATGGAGAACACCAGGGAGTCTTCTCCTGTGGCGCTTGCTTCCTGTCGGCCTGCAGCGGGCCGGCCATAAAGATAGGGGACGAAGAAGATGTTTTCTGTGGCGATATTCCTGTTGCCTGAAAAGAAATTGAAGGTGAACCGGTGATCTTCTTCCTTCAAAAGTACCAGGGGGTTCTGATCGTAACTGTTGTATTCTTTGAGTTTGGCCGAGTGGATGGCACCGCCTTTTTTATTGATCTTCAGCCGGAGCACCTCATTTTCAATGAAAAAAAAGCCTTCTTCACCGGTTGCGGTGCCGGAAAAGTACCCCATTCTGTCCCTGAGCCTCTGGAACTCCAGTGAATCCAGTGTTGCGGGGTCGTCGGGAATGGATTCGGGAAGGGTGTCAGCAATGGGGGCGGCCTCCTCCTCAACTTCAGTTTCAAGGGCTTCTGCCCGTGCACGTTCGGCAGCAGCAATGCTGTCCTGCCTTCTTGTTTCCCTTAATGCCTCCAGGCGCTCTTCTTCGCTCGGAGCCATCCAGATACTGTAGCCTATGATAACGGCGGCAATCAGCAACAGTCCGATAATGTTATCTCTCGTCATCCGGTAAAACGATGTTTATTTCGAGTGCAAAGATAATTGAAATGATTGAACTGGCTGTGCACTGCGATGGTTAAATGAAGGTTTTTTAATGCGCGCACAATCTGTAGTGATCCGCTGCCGGCCGCATACAGATCCTTTGCTGTTATTTTGTGAGGGCCCTGGCAGCCCTTACAAAATCTTTGAACAAAGGGTGGGGGGCATCTACCGTGCTCTTGTATTCGGGGTGAAACTGTACCCCGATGAACCATGGATGGCCCTCCAGCTCGATGATCTCTACAAGACCGGACTCAGGATTAATGCCGGAGGCCTGCATTCCCTTATTCTCAAAAAGTCCTTTGTATTTGTTGTTGACCTCATATCGGTGCCGGTGGCGCTCTGATATGTTTTCTTTTCCATATATTTTGTGGGCAAGCGATGGTTTTTTCAGCCTGCAAGAATATGCCCCCAGGCGCATGGTCCCCCCCTTGATGTGCACCTTTTTCTGTTCCTCCATGATGTCGATGATGGGATACGTTGTTCCCGGATCCATTTCGGTAGAATCGGCCATTGGGACGGATAATACATTGCGGGCAAACTCGATCATGGCGCATTGCATGCCGAGACAAATGCCCAGGAAAGGGATATTGTGCCGGCGAACGTATGAGATGGCTGCGATCTTTCCGTCAATGCCGCGGTTGCCAAAGCCGGGTGCTACGATCAGGCCTTTCATGCCCTCCATTTTTTCAGCGGCATTTTGCGCATCGATCTCTTCTGAATGGATCATGTGAAGGTTTACCCTGCAGTTGTTTTCGGTGCCTGCGTGGATAAGGGATTCAATGATGGATTTGTATGCATCCATCAGTTCCACATATTTTCCTACCAGGCAGATGTCTACACTGCTCCGGGGTGTTTCCAGTTTTCTGATGAAGCTTTTCCATTTCTTCAGTTTGGGTGGTCTTTGCGCCGATGTTTTGGTTTTTTTCAACACCACCTTGTCGAGCCGCTCCTGCTCCATCAACAAGGGCACCTTGTAAATGCTGTTGGTATCGATGGACTCAATGACGGAGGATGCTTCCACGTTGCAGAAGAGTGCAATCTTGTTACGGATGTTTTCATTCAGCGGTTTTTCCGTGCGGCAAACCAGGATGTCGGGCTGCACCCCGTATTCCAGCATGGTTTTTACGGAATGCTGCGTGGGCTTGGTCTTCAATTCTTTTGCAGCAGAGAGGTAGGGGATCAGGGTGAGATGGATCACCAGGCTGTTTGCGCCCATATCCCACTTAAGCTGCCTGATGGCTTCAATATAGGGAAGGGATTCAATATCGCCCACTGTGCCCCCGATCTCTGTGATCACAAAATCGTACTGGTTGTTTTCACCCAGCAGCTGGATCCGGTATTTGATCTCATCGGTGATATGGGGGATCACCTGGACGGTTTCACCGAGATAGTCACCCCGCCGCTCCTTTTCAATAACGGCTTGATAGATCCGCCCGGTGGTCACATTGTTTGCCTGGGATGTCGGGATATTTAAAAAACGTTCATAATGGCCCAGGTCAAGATCGGTCTCGGCACCGTCTTCGGTAACATAGCACTCACCGTGCTCATATGGGTTAAGGGTGCCGGGGTCGATGTTGATATAGGGGTCCAGCTTCTGTATGGTCACCGTATAGCCCCTGGCCTGCAAAAGTTTTGCCAGGGAAGCGGAAATGATCCCTTTTCCAAGGGATGAGGTTACCCCGCCGGTGACAAAGATAAACCTTGTGGATTTTTTCGACCTGGACATGTCTGGTGGCATTTGCTGGAAAGATGCGAAAGTAACAAAAGATTGGCAATAATCAGCCCTGTTTTGGATTTTCTGAACCAAAGCCGCTGCCTGAAGGCCGATCAATGATATCAGGGTCTTTCATTTGTCGGGCCTCCGGACCGGTTTCTCCGGGCGGTGTTTTGTCTTTAGGTGGCATCTTGATGGTATTTGTGATGAATGGTTTGTGCCGATGCGAAATAATAACCGGACGGAGCCACCGTTGCTGCCGGTGACCGTTCAATGAAAAGTAAAAATACAAAAAGTATGAATACCTGACCCGAAATAAAAAAGGCCAGGACCGGGTTTTCAAACTGTCCCGATCATGGCCTTCCTTACAAGATAAAGCAAAGATCAATCCAATGCAAAGGGCAACGCCTCTGCTTCTTCAGGCTTTTGGATCTTTTTTACCAGTGCCTGGAAGTATGCATGGTTTTCAATGTCTGCCGCCCCTTTTGAAACCATCGGACGGATATCCGTGGGAATATCATCAACCACGACCGGTTCCCTTGCCATTTCCATTTCTATGATTTTCCCATCGATTGTTTCAAATACCAGCATGCTTCCGCTGTAGGTGTTAGCTGTTAATGCCACTGCGCTTATACCTGCCATCAATGTTAATGCAAAAAGTTTCTTTTTCATGATTTTTTGGGTTTTATGTTTCACCTTGCTTAATTTATTGTTTGCTTGAATCACCCAATCGGCATTAAATGCTTCTTTTGTCAGCAAAAGATGATTGATCAGGCTCCGTTTTCAATTGTATAAACAAAGCAGAAACCGTTTTGTTTAAAAAACAAACAAAAAAATTAAACAAAAAATTGCTTGAGGATTTGCGCGTTTGTACAGATCTTTTCTGGAGAGAAGGTTTTTGAAAAGTCATGGTTGCAGCATGGAAAGGCTGCATTTGTGGCCTGTCATCACGGATGTTTCAGTCTGGCGATAGTCGCCACGGGGTCTTCCGACTGAAATACCGCGCTTCCTGCCACCAGGATGTTTGCGCCAGCCTTTGCAAGGGCTTCGGCATTTTGTACATTCACGCCGCCATCCACTTCTATGAGCAGGCCTGGGTTCAGGTCCTGTTTCATGCTGTTCAGTTTGTCTATGCGGTCATATGTGGCATCAATAAAGTGCTGTCCCCCAAATCCGGGATTGACCGACATGAGCAGAACAAAATCAACATCGGGGAGGATCCCTTTGAGCAGTTCCACATTGTTGTGTGGGTTAATCACCACGCCGGCCTTCATGCCCAGTTCCTTTATGCGCTGAATGCTCCTGTGAAGGTGCGGACAGGTTTCATAATGAACGCTCAGCCAATCGGCACCTGCATTTTTAAAATCTTCCAGGTAATGGTCCGGTTGGCTGATCATTAAATGCACATCCAGAGGCTTTTGGGCAACCGATTTGATTTGTTTAATGATGGAAAAGCCAAAGGAAATATTGGGGACGAAATGTCCGTCCATCACATCGACGTGGAAAAGGTCTGCTTCGCTCCTGTTGACGATGCGTATCTCTTCCTCCAGGTGGAGGAAATTTGCTGCAAGCAGTGAAGGGGCGACAAGGTGTTGCATATTGTTGCGGTTATGATCGTGCAGTGAGTTGGCGGGTCAGCCCAGGTATGTTTTAAGAATTTTGCATTTGGATGCTTGCTTCAGGTGGCGCAATGCCCGTTCTTTGATCTGACGCGCCCTTTCCCTTGTAAGGTTGAGTTTCTCACCGATCTCTTCAAGGGTGTGCGGTGAGAGGCCAGTCAAGCCGAAATAGTGGCGGATGACCTCTGCCTCCCTTTGCGGAAGTGTAGCGATGGTACGTTCGATCTCGTTTTTCAGCGAATCATACAAAAGGCTGTATTCGGGGGTGTTGCTGTCATCTTCATTGTAAAGGACCTCATACATGTTTGATTCGTCTCCTTCGAGCAAGGGTGCATCCATCGACAAATGCCTGCCGCTTTGTTTAAGTGCATCCTTTACCTCCTCCGGGGTGAGGTCCAGCATCTCGGCGATCTCTTCCGGGTTGGGTTCTCTCTCATGCTTTTGCTCCAGTTGACTGTAGGCTTTGTTCACCTTGTTGATCGTCCCGATCTTGTTCAGGGGAAGCCTTACAATGCGGGCCTGCTCGGCCAGGGCCTGCAGGATCGATTGTCTGATCCACCATACGGCATAGGAGATAAACTTAAACCCCTTGGTTTCATCGAAGCGCTCAGCGGCTTTCATCAGTCCGAGGTTGCCTTCGTTGATCAGGTCGGGCAGGCTGAGTCCCTGGTTCTGGTATTGTTTGGAAACGGAGACAACAAAACGGAGGTTGGCTTTGCACAGCTTTTCCAGGGCGACCTTGTCCCCCTTTTTTATTCGCTGTGCAAGCCGGACTTCCTCTTCAGCGGAGATAAGGCCCACTTTTGCTATTTCCTGCAAATACTTATCCAGTGATGCCGTATCCCTGTTGGTAACCTGTTTGATGATTTTGAGTTGTCTCATAGACCTGCGCTTGACAGGATCATTGTATAGTTTCCCATGTTACGTAATACGCAAAAAC
This sequence comes from Bacteroidales bacterium, assembly GCA_007125585.1. GTDB lineage: Bacteria > Bacteroidota > Bacteroidia > Bacteroidales > UBA7960 > PUPG01. Next base: position 25,183 of record SLCY01000018.1, on the reverse strand, counting down.
AGGCATAGAGGTTCCGCCTGGCCCTTTAGTGCCGGGGCTTATGATCTCTCGGGAGCAATGCTTTCCGGGAAAGTTTCAGCTTCCCGGTCTTTTTGTCCAGGTCGAGCAGTTTGACCTCTATATCATCGCCCACTGAAAAGCCGCTGTCTTCAACTTTCTCGAGCCTTCTCCATTCAATTTCACTGATGTGCAACAACCCTTCTTTCCCCGGCAGTATTTCCACGAACATGCCGAATGGCACGATGCTTTTGATCTTGCCCTGATATACTTGTCCGATCTCGGGGACGGCAATAATGCCTTTGATGCGATCTACCACGTAATCGATGGAGGCCTTGTCTTCTGAAACGATGTCCACCACGCCATAGTCGCCCACTTCTTCGATAACGATGGTTGCCCCGCTTTCTTTCTGCAGTTCCTGTACCACTTTTCCGCCAGGGCCGATGATGGCACCGATAAACTCCTTGGGTACGGTCATCTTGATGATGCGGGGTACGTGGGGTTTATAGTCTTCCCTGGGACTGGAGATGGTTTTTTCCATTTCCTTCAGAATATGGATCCTGCCTTTCCGGGCCTGGTCAAGGGCTTCTTCGAGCAGTTCATGGCGCAACCCTTCGATCTTGATGTCCATCTGGCATGCTGTGATCCCATCAGCGGTCCCGGTTACCTTGAAGTCCATGTCGCCAAGGTGGTCCTCATCGCCCAGGATATCTGACAGTACAGCGTATTTTCCAGTTTCAGTGTCGGCGATCATACCCATGGCGATGCCGGAAACCGGTTTGGATATTTTGACCCCTGCATCCATCAGGGCCATGCTTCCTGCGCAAACGGTGGCCATGGAGGATGATCCGTTGGATTCCAGGATGTCGGATACGATACGGATGGTATATGGATTGTCGTTCCCATTGGGCAGCAAGGGCTTCAGTGCGCGCATGGCCAGGTTACCGTGGCCGATCTCGCGGCGGCTGGTGAAGCGCATCATCTTCACCTCGCCGGTAGAGAATGGGGGGAAGTTGTAATGCAGCAAAAACTTGCTTTTGCCCTCGATCACCGCACCATCAATGGTTTGCTCATCAAGCTTTGTACCCAGTGTCACGGTGGTCAGCGACTGGGTTTCGCCCCTGGTGAAGATGGCCGATCCGTGGGCGGCAGGCAGGTAATCAACCTCCGACCAGATGTCGCGGATCTCGTCCGGCTTACGTCCGTCAAGACGTTTTTTCTTGTCCAGCACAAAGTTCCGGATGGCCTTTTTCTGGATCTCCCCAAAATAAGTTTTGACCAGTTCTCCTTTTTCTTCCAGCTCTTCTTCAGTGAGGGTTTCCTGATATTCTGCATAAATGCTGTCAAATGCTTCCCGGCGCTCATGCTTGTCATTGATGCACTGGCTTGCCACATCATACAGCTTACTGTAAAGGGCCTTGTTCATCTCTGCCAGAAGGTCCTCGTCGGCAGCCTGGGGCGGGTATTCCCTTTTGGTCTTTGATTTTTGCACCTCTCCCGCCAGGTCCAGCTGGGTCTGGCACTGAACCTTAATTGCCACATGGGCTTCTTTGATGGCCTCGAGCAGTTCGGCTTCAGACACCTCTCTCATTTCGCCTTCCACCATGACAATGTTATCGAGGGTCCCGGCAACGATAAGGTCAATGTCGGCTGCTTCCAATTCTTTCATGCCCGGGTTCACCGAAAATCTCCCGTCAATCCGGGCTATCCTTACCTCTGAGATTGGCCCGTTAAAGGGGATGTCAGATACGGTGAGTGCTGTTGATGCTGCCAGCCCTGCCAATGCATCCGGGAGGGTGTCTTTCCCGGCCGATATCAGGGATATCAGCACCTGGGTCTCAGCCTGGTAAAAATCAGGGAACATGGGTCGCAGTGCCCTGTCAACCAATCGTGAGATCAATATTTCATGTTCTGACGGCCGTGCTTCCCGCTTGAAAAAGCCTCCCGGGAAACGCCCGGCAGCCGCATATTTTTCCTGGTAGTCTACAGAAAGAGGCAGGAACGACTGCCCCTCCTTTACTTCCGATCTTGCCACCACCGTGGCCAATAACATGGTGTCGCCCATGCGGACAACAACGGATCCGTCGGCCTGCTTTGCCAGCTTGCCTGTTTCCAGGGTGATCGTCTTTCCATCACCCAGATCAATCGTCTTCTGAATTCCTGTTTGTTTACTCATCTCAATTTTTCTTTCTTCTTTAAATATGTCAAATGTTTGCATGTATAGATAAAAAAACAGGCAATCATTCGTTAATTGCCTGTTTTTATCTGGTTGTGCTTATTTTCTTAGTTTCAGCTTCTTGATGATTGCCCTGTAACGTTCAATATCATTGTCTTTTAAATAGTTAAGAAGCTTTCTCCTTTTATTTACCAACAAAACCAGCGAACGCCGGGTGTTCAGATCTTTTTTGTTGTTTTTCAGGTGGTTCGTCAGATGGCCGATACGGTGTGTGAACAATGCGATCTGACTTTCCGGCGATCCGGTGTCGGTATCGCTGCTGCCATGCTCTTTGAAAATATTCTTCTTGATTTCCGGACTTAGGTACATGTTTTTATCGGTTTATTTCTTGCGTGGTCATTTATTCATTTTACAGGCCTGCAAAAGTACGAAGGTTTTTATTTATTACAAAGTTTTTTGGAAATATATTGCTGGCTGACAAGGTGGCTGCTTCCGTGGATACAATCCACAGCTGCAGGAAATGGATGGCGCGAACCATTTCTCGGGGCAATGTCCGTGATAACAGGTTTTTCCGGACTGATGCCGGTGTTTGCCTGGCACCGACGGATCGTTTCTTGCCTGGTTACCCGGTCATGATTGTGGATGGAACAATCGCCTGTTGAGGTTTTGGATAGATTGAAAATCAAGATAGTACAAAACCTTCAGTGACAAACTGTTGATTTGCGGGTGACCCAGCATGTCGCGTAAGTTGTCGAGATAGCCTGGTTGCAGGATGTTGTCCCTGTGGTCGATGACATTTTTCCAGGCGACGGTCATCTGGCTCCCCGGGGCAAAATGCCAGGTGAGCAGCATATCAACGGTAAACGCATTGTAATTGATGTCAGGGATTTGCAGGTTTTGTTCAATGGGGTCAAGGTGGCCGCTCTGCTTGAGGAAATAGTATTTCCCGTCGTACTCCACCCTCGACCAGTAATGCCGGAGGTTAAAGTTGAGCGAGAGTTCATTGGTAAAGACAATGGTGGCCTGCACAGTGTTTGTGACGGTGGGTGATTGCCTGCGGCCAAAATATACAGAGTCGGTATGGAGGCGGGATACAAAGCCCAGGTCATTGACCCTTTCGTTGTATTCAAAGCCGTAAGACACGTTCAGGTGGTTGCTGATCCTGATGGTGGGACTGATCATAAAACCATATTCGTCTTGCTGTTCGGCCGACCGGGTCCTGGAAAAGTTAAAACTCCCATCCAGGTAAACCCTTTTACGGTAATCGGATGAATACCTCAGGTGGATGTTCAGTGCTTCCTCTGTCCTGTAAAACCTTCCAGGGGTTCGCGGTTCATAATGATCACGTTCACCCCTTGGCATATAGGCCGTCCGCATACTGACGTGGAAACGCGTATCAAACAACACCATCAGGTGGTGACTCAGTTGCATGCTGGTGAATGTCGCCGGTTCATAAAGCCTTGAATAGGTGAAGGAGAAAGTGTTCATGAGGGTCCAGAAACGCCAGAATGGGTCAAAGATGTTGTGGCTGAGGGTAACGCCGTCGTTGACCTGGTTGTTGCGCCTGAGAAAGCCCATGTCGTTCTGGTCGTAGGTGTCGCTGAGGACATTGCGCGTGTAGTAGTATCGCCAGGCGCCCCCTGTTTTTCCTGCTTCCAGGTTGTATTTATAGCCAAGGCCGTTGTCTGCATCCGCATAATATTGTTGGCTGACAGCACCTGAGCCCCTGATGCGGAACATATTGCTCCGGTCCATCAGCCGGAATTCGGTGCCTGTCACATTGGCGGTGTATCCTTTTTCAGATCCTGTTACATTGGTGTTGATGAAGCTGAGGAATGAGTTGTTGGGCAAGCTCTGGTCAACGACCACGAGGTTGTAGTTGGTAAAGGGCTGCGTGGTTACTTCCCTGGTGAGCCCTGTGAGCGTATCCTCGAGGATGGCTTTGCCGGCCGCCGTCATGGCGTTGAAGAAGCCCATCCCCAGGCCCCCGGCGGTTCGTCCGGATATTTTGGTGGCATTGATCATGCGTGTTTCCAGCGGGTTTTCCCTTATCCATTCATCCTCCCGCAATTGATCAACGGCTTTATGATAATTCCGGGGTCTCTCCCCGATACGTCGTGAATAAAAGATATCTGCCTTTTGGAAAAGCTCTGTTCCTTCGGTAAAAAACTGCCTGTTCTCATCATACCTGATCTCAAATGGCGTAAGGTTGAGTACTTTGGCATCTGACTGCACCTGCCCGAAGTCCGGGATGAGGGTCATATCCAGGGTAAAGCTGGGGCTGATACCGTATTTGAGATCCATGCCACCGTGCAGGGAGTTTGCCCAACCGCGGTCAAAACCATTTTTTTCCACATAATTTGAAAGGTATGGATAAAAAGCCAGTCTCAGCGGGGGTTCTACCCCGTTGATGCCATTGAGGCTGCCCATTTGGGCAAGCACGTCCCCTATCTGGCGGTTTACGAAGTTCCAGCTGGAAGTTTCGCGTGTACGACGGATTTCCCGCCAGAAGTTGATCCCCCACTCCTGTATCTCTCCCCTCGGGAAACGCAGGGAAGAATAGGGGATCTTCATCTCCACAATCCAGCCGTCTGGCGTGATGCCCACCTCACTGATCCACACAGCATCCCAGTCAAGGTCACCGTGCCGGCCACCGCCCGACATGTTGGCATCGGTTTGAACGCCCGAAGCGGACACCTGAAAACGATAACCGTGGATCCCGTCATCAAAAGGGTTGATGTCGACAAAAAACCGGTCGGCGTTCAGGTCATCGCCTGAGTTGCGCAATCCCAGCTCACGCAATATGCTGTCGGGCTGTTGATCAATCATCTTTGCGGCAATGTAAACGGCATGGTCATCATATAGCACCCTTACCCTGGTATCGTATGTCGCAGGGCGGTCGTTGTGTGGCTCATACTGGTAAAACCCGCTGGCAACATTGGCCGCCTGCCAGGCCGGATCCTGCATCTTGCCATCAATGACAGGGGGGGTGTCTGTCCTTATGGCTACCAATTCTTTACGTTCGGCAACCGTGGCGGAAGCTTCTAAAACAGGGGCCAGAAATAATGCTGAAGCAAACGCAAACCTGTAAATATGCCTGGATAATGTCATTGAAGCAGTCAGGGGATCAATCAATCAATCATTGGTCGGGGCAAAGGTAAGAAAAGTACAGCGACCGGGAAAGGAGGTTTTGTGTTCAGCCCCGGCAACCGGTTCGATGTTTCGGCATTACGTCCTTTCCAGGCACCGGCTTCATGGGTCTTAATTGCATCGGCAGATCACAGGGGCACATCGGTCACGATATGTTCTTTTTCATCGAACCAGAAGCTGATATGGCTGAGGCGTATTTCAGATGTGTATTTTATCTCCCCGGGGATGACCAAAAGGCTGGCCCGGCGCAGTTTCACAGATTCTTCTCCGGGGTCGATGGACCATATTGCCGGATGAAAGCCGTTCTCATTTTCAACAAAACCTGCGACGACAACAGGGCCGTCGGGATGAAAGGTCGCTTCTTCAAACATGCATGGTGTGCCGCAGAAAAGCAAGCGCTTTCTAATTCCCCGCACCAGGTCGATGAGGCCCACCTCCATGTCCACCTCCCTGCCGGGCGAATACAATTGTCCGTCCTCCTTCTCCTCAAGCACAAGGTGGTAACTGTCGAGGTCGATGGCCAGCGTTGAATCTTGCGAATAGATATAGAGGCCGGCATGAAGGTCATCTTCGGTTAATTCAAATTCCTGCTCCACGCGGTAATGCCTGTCATATCTGTCAGAAGCAGTAAAATCGTCAAGTGTAATCCCGTAGTATGCCAGCCAACCCTGCAGCCTGTCATCGGGCCAGGGCTTTTCTTCAGCTGGCTGACGGCAGGAAAACACTGCAAAAAATAACAGTATGGCAAACAGGGCCTTTTTCATTACATGTGTTTATAATGCTTTTTTTATAAGACCTTTGGTTTTCAGAACTTCCAACCCAACATGTTAAAAAAATGAAGCTGCCAGATGCACAAAAGGAAAGCCAGCGTGGCCAGGTTGTAGAATAACCTGCTGAGGTTCTTGATCAGGGGTGTTTTCCAAAGATAGATGCTGTTAAATACCATGATCAGGACAAAGGGAATGGCTGCAATGGGAAAGAACAGCCCGATACGAAGGCCGGAGGGGATCCCATATACGATCTCGGTGCCGCTGCCTGCTGAGTAAAAGAGTGCAACATAGAATACCAGTAGGAACAAAGCCACCACCCAGGCTATTGTCCTGGAAAACAGTGGCAGGGGGTGACGTTTCCGCGGCTTCTTCTCATAGAGTTTCCTTGCAAAATGAAGCCATGGCCATATCAAAAGGATGTAGATGATGCATATCATTGTCAGGATGAAAATGGCCATGTGGAGCTCTGCCCGGTATACCCCGGTCATTCTGTCAGCGGCCATAATGGGGAAGTTGCTTATGAAGAGTTTTTGCGCTTTCTCTCCTGGTGGCCGGTGAAAGCCTATATACGTATTGTTTTTTTCCACATAAAAGGTGGTGCTGTCGACCGCCTGCACGATGCCTGCATTCCCGAAAAAGTCCCTGTACAGCAGCTTGTCATCTTCAACGCTGATTTGGATGGTGTTCAGCAGCCCGATGATCTTCAAAATGTCGGTATGTGGCCGTCGGTTAGCAATGTATTGTCCGGCAAAGCCTTGCAGGTAATCGTCATCCAATTCGATGAATGCGTTGGGGGGGTCGTGGACCGGGAAGTATCGCCGGACAAAATGTTCCAGGATTCGAAAATAGTTCATGCTGACATCTTCACCGCTGAATGACATGAACAAGCCGGTCTGGTGTTCGGGGAAGAGGGCCAGCAGTGAATGGAAGAGGAAGGTGTTTCCGCCGTGTCCGATGATCTTCAGGTGGTCCGGTCCGATATCCATAAAACCGTGAAGTGCAGGGTTCATCCCGCTGGCATGCACCAGCACAGGCTCTTTCATGATGGCATAGGTCGCTGAATCCATCAGGCTGACCGTATCGCTGCTTGCATGGTTGAGGAGCGCATCCATAAAGATGGCCATGTCGGGAGCAGTGGTGGAAGCCCCGCCGGCACCGGCCATGGGTACAATTTCAAAATGTTGTTCTTCAAATTTGCCGTTGCGGTAAGCATAGCCGACCGACATATGTGGTTTAAGGTGGTCAGGAACGGGCTGGCGAAAGGTGGAATAATGCATTCCCAACGGCCCGAAGATGTGTTCTTCAACATAGGTTTCAAACGGCATGCCGCTGGCCTGTTCTACCAGGTATTGTGCCAGCCCGGTGCCATGGTTGCTGTAAGCGGCCTCCTGCAACGGCGGCATGATCCTTTTGGGCATCCGCTCTTTGAAAATCTCCTCCAGGGTGGGGATAGGATCCCCTTCTTTCATGAAAAGATGCAGCAAGATGTCTTCGAAGCCGGGCGTGTGCGACATCAGGCTGCGCAAAGTAACCGGTTCTTCATAGGTGTCCGGGACCGTGAAAGCCGTTATGTACCTGTTGATGTCCGCATCCAGATCAAGGCGGCCCATCTCGACCTGTTGCAGAACAGCCAGCCAGGTAAATAATTTGGAGATCGATCCGATGCGGAACAAAGTAGTCTCCGGTGCTACAGGAATGCCTCTTGCGATATCGGCATGGCCATAGCCTTGCTGATAAAGCAGTTCGCCATCCCCGATGATACATACAACCGCCCCCGCGGCCTTGTACTCCTCCATGTAGGCCTCCATTAACCCGTCAATGAAAGCCGACAGTTTATCTGTGTCGGCCAGCGATGGGACATGATCCCCGTCCTGGTGATGGGTCGTTGCCCGGGAGTGAAAAACGGTTAGCAACAGAATGAAACAGAAAAATAGCGTAAAGGATTTGTGAACGGTTGCTCTCATGGGGTGAAGGGTTGGTGTTTGCAGCCGTAAATATATGAAAGAAGATTGAATTGTTTCTGGTTTCCCGGGATTTAATTTGGTGGTTGGCCAGGGGTCTTTTCCCTTCATCCTTGTTTTTCACCATTATGCCGACCACAAAGGTTTGTCTGTAGTTTGAAAATGAAGGGTTCTCTCATGCGATCACAGATCCACTTTGCGGTTGATCTTTTCAAGCAGCAGATAGATCTCATCCACGCAACCGCCGCATACGGTGCCGGCAGTGGTTTCATCGCCCACATCTTCGATGGTTTTCAGGCCTTTTTCACGGATGGCATGTTCAATTTCGCTTTGCCTGATCTCGTTGCAGGTACAAATTATGGGGTCTTCTTCTTTCATGATGCTTCTTTGTTGTGTTGTTGAAAAACGGAAATAAAATTACAGGATTTTTACATCATCGCAAAGCCCTGACTCTTCAATGGTCCAGCATTTTTGCCATGAAAGGCTTTGGAATGTTAACTTTCAACAGATGTTAAACAAAATAAAAATACCTTTGTTGAATAATATATGACATTATTAACCTTTTAAATGAAATTACCATGTTGTCAAAGAAAATGTTAAACATCCTGAATGAGCAGGTTGCTAAAGAGGTGTATGCTTCCCATCTCTATCTGGCCATGGCCTCCTGGGCTGAAAATATTGGTTTGGATGGCATCTCCGAATGGTTCTATGCCCAGTCGGAAGAGGAGCGCGAGCACATGATGAAGTTCATCCGTTACATCAACGAAAGGGGCGGACATGCCGTTGTGCCCTTGGTAGATGAACCCCCGAAGGATTTTCCAGGCATCAGGGAAGCTTTTGATGCTTCACTGGAACATGAACAAATGGTAAGCGGTGCAATCAACGACATCGTTGACCTGTCGATCAAAGAAAAAGATTTTGCAACCCATAACTGGATACAGTGGTTTGTCGAAGAACAACGGGAAGAAGAAGCATCCGTGCAGGGCATCCTTGACAAACTTGAACTAATAGGGAAACAAGGCTTGTATGTATTTGACCGCGACATTATGTCCATGCGGGGTGAGCACTGATCATGAAACGGATGTGCAATAATTCTGCCTGGGTCAACGTTCAATAATCGCTGATTATCCGGGTAATCAGATTATCTGCAAAGGGTTCAACAAACAGGAGCCGGGGTGAACACTCCGGCTTTTTTTGTAATTTAGATGCAAATGACTCCCGTGAACTGGTTGTTGGCATGACGGTGGTCTGACAAGCCGGTGACGCCGGGGGCATGTTGTTACACCCATATCTGGAAGCTGCATTGAAGTTATATAAACGACATATCAGAAGGCTGCTCAAATGGCTGATGCGTATTGCATTGGGTGTGTTCCTGCTGTTGTTCCTGTTGCTGGCGGCATTGCAGTTCCCGGCGGTTCAGACCTACCTTGCAGGGAAGGTAACGCAGAATATTGCCAAACGTGCGGGTACGGAGATTTTCGTGAAACGTATTGGGGTTCGCTTACCCGGGGCCATCAGCTTGCAGGGTGTTTACCTTGAAGACCATAAGGCCGACACCCTGTTGTATGCGGGCAAAATCAATATCGATGTACGGCTTTTGGGCCTTTTGAGAAACCATGTCGGGGTGCAACGGCTGCAGATGTCAGATGTTACGGTAAACATGCTTCGTTTCACGCCGGACTCATTGTTCAATTACGACACCCTGATTCGATCCATTGCCGGTGAGCAGCCGGACAGATCGGCTTTTTCGTCCGGCGCCACAGAGAACGGGTATTTGCCTGGCAATAAAAAGATGCCTGCTTCCTCCCGGCTTTCTCAAAAGCCTGATGACCCGTCACCCGGAGAAGATAGCCACTGGACGTTCGATGTAGGCAACATTGATTTGAAGAACATCCGGTTCCGTTTTGCAGACCACTTTTCTGGACTGGATCTTTCTGTGCAACTCGATGAGCTTCAAACCCATGTGGACACCCTGGATATTGACGGGGACAAATATTATCTGGGCAACACCCGTATCGCCGGTGGCTTTGTTTCCCTTGTAATGAAGGAGGGGACGCATATCCGCGAGCCCTCAGAAGAGGCTCCCGGAAAACCCCCGGATGTCGGCATGGCAAAGCTGCTTCTGGAAGAGATGGCATTCCGTGTTCAGGAAGGGGAGGACTTGTTGTTCGACACCAGGCTGGATATGCTGGAGGCGAAGTCGCGCAACATTGATGCCGGGCGACTGCGTTTTGAGCTTGAGTATGCCATGGCAGAATCGGTGGCAGCAGAAGTGGCAGGAATGGGGTTCTCCGATGTTGCTTTTCATATGGAAGATCTCTTTTATTCGTCCGACAGCCTGGGAGGGGTAATGAAAAACATGCGCGGTAAGGAATCCGGGGGCTTCTCACTCAAACAATTGTCGGCTGCTGTTGCACTGGGGCATACAACCCGCATTGACGACCTCTATATTGAGACCACAGGCAGTTTGCTGGATGGCTGCCTGCATACTTCGCTGCCGCTGATGCAGCTTAAAACCCCGGTCTCTCCTGAACATTCGTTACATATTGACTTGCGTGAGGCACAGGCCGGCAAGGACCTTGTCCTGCTTGTGCCCTGGCTTGAAATATTTTTCCCGGACCCACACGCGCCTGCGATTGAATTGCAGACAAGCGCCACCGGCACCCTTGCAGATATCCGGCTGGACACCCTCGCGGCTCATGTCCGCGGACGCTTCAAAACAGGGGCCTCCGGCAGGATCACCGGCTACCCCGATCTGAATAACCTTTTCATGGACCTTCCCCTCATCCGTGTTTCTGCAAATCCTGACGAGGTGATCGCATATCTCCCTGACAATGTCCGTCCCCAGGGACTTCATTTTCCGGCATCAATCGACTTGTATGCCGGGTTTAAAGGGCTGATGAATGACTTTTATGCAGATGCCCGTCTTGAGATGGGTTTTACTGAAATAACGGGCGCTTTTGAATATGAACAAACGAAAGGGGAAGACCCAGTCTGGGAAGGGAGTGTAGAGCTTGCCGGCAAAAACCCGTTATCGATCATCGCGCCAGACGACCGGGTAACAGACCTGTATGCCAGTATCAGTGCATATGGCAAAGGCTTTGACCCGTCTGTGATGGCCCTTGAGCTGGAAGGGGTGATAGACTCACTGCGGTTCAACGACTATACCTATCGTGGAATGGTTTTTAACGCCAGTGCATTGGACGGACACACCAGCCTGGTGATCGGCTACCATGATGATCATTTGTCGTTTGGGGCCGAAAATGTGATCGACCTGCGCAATGAACATCCCGGGATACGCCTCGACTGGAAGCTGAATCATCTGAATGCCAGGGAGCTCATGTTTACAGACGATCTGATCGCCATCCAGACAAACATCGTGGCGGAGGCGACACTAAAACGTCCGGATTTTCCGGATGGTTGGCTGTTTATGCACGACACCCATGTTTTGCTCGACAGGGAGGTCCTCTCCATGGATAGCCTGAAGGTCATTTTATCCTCCAATGAGGAACAGTATATCGCTGAGGTGATATCGCCCCTTCTGACAATGAACTACCGGGGCGACATATCGCCTGCATCCATCCCTCCCGCACTGCTTAACCACCTCAGAGGATACATGGAACCTGATGGGGATAGAAATGCTGAAAGGGACGCAAAGGATGGAACGGATGGTGAGGATCCTTCGCACGAAGCCTTTGTGCTTGATGTCAGGATCAATCCGTCGCCTTATTTCTCCGAACTGCTCTTTCCGCAAATAAGTTCATTTGACACGATCACGGCCAATGTCAGCTTCAACAGCAGGACAAACCATCTATTGCTGGATGCAGCCATTCCCGACATGATCATATCAGGCTGGCACTTGAATGATCTTGGCATCCATGCAGGTTCGGGTCGTGGATACCTGGACTTTTCCCTGCGAATGCCTTTGCTTGACGGAGACCAGCTAATCCTGAGCAACCTGGAAGTTACGGGTGGTTTCAGTGAGCGTATGCTTGACTTTGAGCTCTCTTTCGATGACAGGCACGATGTATCCTGGTTGCGGTTTTCCGGTCAGATGGCGCAGCATGATGAATACACGGAATTCCGTTTTGACAGGGATATGGTTGTGAACCGGCAGGATTGGCATGTGGCGCCCGACCATTATCTGCGTTTTCACGATACCGGGTTTGTGGCGCACAATCTGCGCATTTCTTCGGCAGACAAAGAGCTTGCGCTCCTCAGCAGTGATATTCATGATATGGGATCTCCACTGGGTTTGTATTTTCAGAACATTGACCTGGGCAATTTTGACCTTATAGGGGATGCACCCATTGCGGATGGCATCTTCAATGGGGCGGTGATCGTTTCTGATCTTTTTTCCAGGCCCGTTTATACGGCCGATCTTTCCATAGATGATCTGGGCTTTCAGGGGGAGGGTATCGGGGATGTCGGGTTGCTTGTGTTTGGTCCTGAGCCGGGCCTCTTTCAGGCCGAAGCATCCGTAAGGGGTTACGGGAACCGCCTTGACCTTTCCGGAATCTATCGCCAGGAGCCTGCATTCATCGACTTTGAACTGCGTGTGGAGAACCTGTCGCTGCCCACGGTGGAAGCCCTGACTTTTGAGCAGCTGTCTGACATGGAGGGTGCGATTTCCGGCGATCTTCGGCTGACAGGCGACCCCTCCACTCCTGATATGTTGGGGGCCCTCCATTTCAACCAGGTGTCTTTTCATGCAGCGTTTCTGAATGCGCGCTACACCATACCGCAGGAATCGGTCGTGTTTGATAATCACCAAATACGCTTCAGCAACTTTACCCTGGCAGACAGGAGCGGACGGCTGGCCAGGTTGGATGGCAATGTGGCCCTGCATGACTTGTCGGATATTCGTTTTGACCTCAGGCTGTCATCCCGGAACTTTTTGCTTATGGACCTGCCGCGGGGCACCCACGAGTTGTTTTACGGTCGCCTGTTGATAGACACCGATCTGACAATGCGCGGCGACATTGCACAGCCCGTTGTTGAAGGGCGCCTGAAGCTGAACCGTGGCTCTGCCTTTGTCTTTATTCCTCCCCAGGCTATGCCTGCGGCCATTGGTGATGAAGGTGTTGTAGAATTCTTTTCCGTATATGATGACGTCTTTGCTGACCTTTTGCTTCGGCCTGAAGAACCGGTTGCGGTGTTGTCGGCATTTGAAAACCTTGATATAAGCGTTAACGTGGAGGTGGACCCCCAAACAGAAGTGCGCATCCTCATTGATGAGGTCGCCGGGGATTATCTGGAGGCCAGGGGAGGGGGGCTGATCAGTTACAGCGTTGATCCCGGTGGCCGTATCAGCCTGGCGGGAAGATATGAGATCAGCCAGGGTGCCTACCAGATGACGTTTTATGATGTGATGCGGCGCCATTTCAGCATTGAAGAGGGCAGCAGCATCGTCTGGACAGGGGATCCCCTGGATGCTGCGGTTGACATTACCGCAAAATACACGGTACGTGCTACCACACGTGAGTTGATGGCTTCCCACGCTCCTGCTGCCGGCCAGCTGGAGGCGGCATACAGGCAGATCTACCCTTTTGAGGTACTTCTTAAGATGAAAGGCGAGTTGATGAGCCCGGAGATCAGCTTTGAGATCTCTCTACCCTCCGAGCACCGCGGAGCCTTGGAAGGCCGTTTGCAGGCGCGCCTCAATGAACTTAACCAGAGTGAGTCGGAGCTGAACAAGCAGGTGTTCGCCCTGCTCATATTGGGCAGTTTCATACAGGACGACCCCCTTGCGGCGGTGACCGCTGGCCCGGGCATCTCTGCCACGGCTCGAACAAGCGCCAGCAGGCTGCTTTCCCAGCAGCTGAACCGCCTGTCCGACAGGTATATCCGTGGCATTGACATTAGCTTCGAGCTGGAATCCTACGAAGAGATTGATGATGGTCAGCTGGTCGGCAGAACAGAGTTGCAGATGGAAGTGTCGCGCGATTTCCTGGATCAAAGGCTGCGCATTACCGTCGGGGGCCACCTGGAACTGGAAGATGAAACACGAAGGCAGGTGAACCCCGCCGATATCGCTGGTGACTTCTCGGTCGAATACCTGTTGGATCCGGACGGCCGACTGACCCTCAAGGGATACAGGGAACGAAAATACCAGGATATCTACGAGGGAGAACTCGTCGAAACAGGCCTTTCACTGATCTTCAGGCAGACATTCAACCATTTCAGGGAACTGTTCATGAAAAAAGAGGAGACGTTACAGCCTGATTTTTCCCCACCATCTGAGCCCGGTGCTGATATGGACGGTCATGAAAACCACAATGTAGAATAAAATACCAGACCCTTGACCCATCACCCTGCATATCCCCTGCTTCAGCGACCGGCAGTTTTTCTGCTGGGCATGCTGCCATTGTTCTTTGCTGCCTGTACCGGCCTGCGGACATTGCCCGAAGACCAGTATCTTTACGTGGGCAGCCGCATACATCTTGAAAAAGAGGAAGAGTTCAGGGATGAAAGGAAGGTGGAGGCGGAACTGCAGGGAGTCTTGCGCCCTGCACCAAACACCACCTTGCTGATGGCGCGTCCCAGGATGTGGATGTACCAGGTGGCCGGTGAGCCCACCGGACGAGGCTTGCGGCACTGGATGACAAACCGCATCGGAGAAGAGCCTGTGCTGTTTGACCATCAATATGTTGAACGGAATCTGCGGCTGGTGAACAACAGGCTCTACAACATGGGCTATTTTGATGCTGTCGCAATGCATGTAACAGACAGCGCAAGACGCACCGTTGCCGTAGATTATCATGTGCATCTGAGGCCACCATACCGATTCGGTGACTTAAACCCTGTGGCGGATGAAACACCGTTGGCCTCAGCCATCAATGCGGCGTTGGAAAACAGCCTGATCAGCCCGGGCGAGCCATATAGCCTGCAGCTGCTGCGGGAAGAGCGGCGGCGCATAGACCGGGCATTGAAAAAGCAAGGTTATTTTTACTTCCATCCGGACCATATCCTGTTTCGTGCCGACTCTGCTGCCGGCAACCGTCAGGTTGATCTTTACACGGTGATCAAGTACGATATGCCGGCGGCTGCCACACGAAAATACCGGATAGGCAATATTTACGTGCATGCAGATTATTTGACAGGTGGCCTGGATGATCCATCACAGACGGATACCATCATGACCGAAGATGGCATGTATTTTACGGATGCCCTCAGACAATTCGATCCTGAAACCATTATGCGTGCTATCTTTTTTAGAAAAGACAGCATATACGATGCCAGGGACCATGACCGGACACTGAATCATTTGATGAGCCTTGGAACATTTCAGTTTGTTAACCTGCGCTTTTCCAGGCGTGAACAACAGGGTGACCACTTCCTGGATGTAAGGGTTTACCTGACACCCATTGAGCGCCGGTCAATATCTGCAGAGCTTCGCGGCATCACCAGGTCGAATCATTTTTCCGGCCCGGGAATCAACACGGCCTTCACCAACCACAATTTGTTCAACGGGGCAGAGACTTTGCAATTAAGTCTGAATGGCGCCTATGAATGGCTGATCGGGCGTCAACGCTCGGCATCCTCCAGGGAGTTTGGGCTGGATGCCTCACTCTCTTTTCCGCGCTTTGTCTTGCCCGCCCGATGGAAAACGAGTCTGCGGGTGCTTGCTCCCAGGACTACGGTTTCGCTGGGAGTGAATTTCCTGAGCCGTACTGACGCCTTTGATCTTACGACCATGCATGCGCAATACGGATACACCTGGAACCGCGACATGGCAACCCAATTACGCATATCTCCCATGGTGATCAACCTGTTTGTACTGGGGGATGTGGATGAAGACATGGAAGGAATACTTGTGGGAGGAACCCTTCTCAGGAAGGGACTGTTTGAGCAGTTTATCATCGGCGGCCAGTACACATATATCTACAATTCACGGCTCAGACCCGGCCCTGACAACGACTGGTTCGTTAAGGCAAACCTTGACCTTTCAGGTAACCTGGCGTATTTGTTGATGAATAACGTATTGAATGGTTCGCCCCTTGATGATGGCGGTTACGGCTTGTTTGGCCAGGGTTTTGCCCAATATGCCCGCACGGATGTCGACCTGCGCTATTATCATCAGGTGGCGACAGGGCAACGGCTGGTCACCAGGCTCTTCCTGGGGGCGGGGGTCCCTTATGGGAATTCAGATATCTTGCCTTATGTAAAGCAATACGTGATCGGCGGATCAAGCAGCATCCGTGCCTTTCATCCACGCACACTGGGCCCGGGCACCTATGCTTCGCCCGATGACACCGGCAGAGGTTACAACATTCACCAGACCGGTGATTTGAAACTGGAAGCCAATATTGAGGTTCGTTTTGATATTACCAACCTGTTCAAAGGTGCGTTGTTTGCAGATGCGGGCAATATCTGGCGCCTGTACGATGATGAAGAGGTCCCGGGTGGCACATTCTCTGCCGGCCGCTTTTACAGGGAGATCGCTTTGGGTGTTGGCACAGGCCTGCGGATAGATGCCGGATTTTTTATCCTCCGTTTTGACTTCGCCATCCCGCTGGCAGATCCTGCCACCACCAATGACCGCTTCTTTGACCCTGTGCGCCTGTTTGACCGGGAATGGCGGCGGGACCACCTTGTCTTCAATCTGGGGATCGGCTATCCGTTCTAAAGGGTTGACCTGCATTGCCAGCCCCGCATCTTCGGAAAAACGGTTTATTTATTGTTTGTAAATAATGGCGTTGATGTTCATGCCCGCGCCAACGGAGGCAAAAAGCAGCAGATCGTCGCTATCTATCCTGTGTTCGCCAAGCTGTTGTTTCAGGATCATGTCGTAAAGCGTTGGGATGGTTGCGACGGAGCTGTTGCCCAACGAGCTGATGTTCATTGGCATAACGTCGGCCATGACAGGCTTTATGCCAAAGAGCCTGAAGAAGCGTTTTACAATGGCCTCATCCATTTTTTCGTTGGCCTGGTGCAGAAGGACCTTTTTGATGTCTCTGGCTTCCACCCCCGACCTGTCCAGGGCCGCCTTCATGGCCTCTGGTACCTGTGACAAGGCGTACTCATAAACTTTGCGTCCGTCCATCTTGATGTACCGGATGTCCTGTTTGCTTTTCGGGTGGTTTGACTCGCCAAAATAAAGATAGAAAGCCTCTTCTCCGCTGTGGTTGACCGTTGCGTGAGACAGCAGCCCCTTTTTTTCGTCGCCCTCGATGCCTTCAAACACGATGGCGCCGGCACCGTCAGAGAAGATCATGGTGTCCCTGTCGTACTTGTCGACCACCCGTGAGAGGGTCTCTGCACCTATTATCAGGCAACGCCGGGCAGACCCTGTCCGGATAAACGCGTCGGCCTGGATCAACCCCTGCAACCAACCAGGACAGCCAAAGATCATATCGTATGGAATGCAATGGGGGTTGCCGATCTTTAACAAGTGCTTCACCCGGGAAGCAATGGAAGGAACTAGGTCTGTCTGGGTGGTACCCTTGATCACATCCCCGAAGTTATGGGCAACGATGATCTGGTCAATGGTTTCCTTGTCAATGCCTGCAGCATCAATAGCCCTTTCGGCAGCAATGGCGGCGATCTGTGAGGTAGTCTGATCCTCTGATACCCAACGCCGCTCAGCAATGCCCGTTATGTCACGAAACTTGCGCACCACTTCATCCCCCGAACCCTCAATGGGTGAATGGTCCTTGTCAAAAAAAACCTGTTGGGTGAACTGGCTGTTGTCAATACGGTTTGATGGAATATAACTTCCAGAACCAGTGATTACTGTGTTAAAATAGCGCATCAGTTTGTCATTAGATCACACCGCCCGGATGAAGGACGCCAAATGAAGCCAATGATCGTGTGTGGTTATTTTCGAAAGACCGCTTCATCTGGTTGTGTATGATAATAAAACCAAAACAATAACCCCTTTAAAGAGGCTGCAAAATTACGCTTTTTTTCCCAGCTGGAAAAGATTTTTTTCGAAGCCCGCACTGTTACCCTTTTCATAATGCAGGAGAAATAAATGTAACTTTGCATGGTTATATAGTTAAAACAACGAATCATTCAATGTTAGTGTTGCTGTTATCATGAATTTTATATATCCTGGCTTTTTGTTCGCTTTGATCGCCGTCGGTATTCCAGTGATCATTCATCTTTTCCGGTTCAGGAGGTTCCGGACGGTATTTTTCCCGAACATCACTTTCCTGCGCCAGTTGAGTGAGGTGTCCGATAAGGAGTCACGATTGAAGCATCTGCTGGTGCTCATGGCCCGGATTCTTGCCATCATCTTCCTTGTGATGGCTTTTTCCCGGCCTTACATCCCTGTTGCGGAAGGTACCATCAGCCCGGAGGGCAATGCTGTGGGCGTATATATTGACAACTCCTTCAGTATGAATGCTTTGTCGGGAAGGGGCCGCCTGTTGGATGAGGCCAGGTCGAGAGCCCTTGAGATTGCCCGGATGTACGGTCCGGCAGATCGCTTTTTGTTGCTGACCAATGATTTTGAAGGGCGTCACCAGCGTTTTGTCAGCCGCGAGGAGTTTATGGTGATGGCCCAGGAGGTGGAGCAGTCTGCTCGGGTGAGAACTGTTGATGAGGTGATGAGAAGAAAACAGGAACTTTTTCTGGATGAACCTTTTGAGAACCGGCGTGCCTATTATATCAGTGATTTTCAAAAAAGCACTTCTGGGTTGGAAGGGTTGGATTTTGAACCGGACCCGCCGGCATACCTTATCCCCCTGCAGGCCCGGCAAACAGATAATGTATTCATTGATTCCGTATGGTTTGATTCGCCCGTGATACTCGAGGGCCAGCCCATTACCATGGGTGTCAGGGTCCAAAATGACGGATCACAAACCCTTGAAAATCAGCCTCTGCGCCTATATGTGGAAGGACAACAACGCACAGTGGTCTCTTACGATGCAGGGGCAGGCGAAGGGGCGGTGGTGGAGCTGAAATGGCCGGCCGGGACAAAACCGCTGCAACAAGCATATGTCGAGATCACGGACTACCCTGTTACTTTCGACGACAGACTCTACTTTACCTATCATGTTTCGTCGGAGATCCCGGTCCTGACCATTGAGGGTGATGGCCGCAATGCCTACCTTCATGCACTTTTTGGCAGGGATGAACTGTTTGACTATCATACCATGCCTGCCTTTTCTGTTGACTATTCAGCACTTCCTGATTTCAACCTGATTGTGATGGATGCGTTCGACAGGATATCTGCCGGCCTGTCAATGGAATTGAGGCGTTTTGTCGAACAGGGCGGGAGCCTTGCTGTGTTTCCGGGCAGGGATGCTGACCTTGACTCATACAATGATTTTCTCAGGGTATTTGGCACGGATCCCTTTGTGCGCCGTGACACCACTTCGATGCGGGTTAGCTCACTGAACGAGATGCATGTGCTGTTTGACGGTGTATTTGAACATATCCCCGAAAACATCGACTTGCCGCGGGTAAATCAATATTACGCCTTATCAAGGGCCATTGGCTCTATGGGTGAAGACCTGTTGCAGCTGCAGAATGGCTTGCCCTTCTTTTCGTCATATCCCGCAGGCGATGGCAAGGTCTTCCTTTCGGCAGTGCCCCTGGATGAGGACTTCAGCAATTTTCAAAGACACTCTGTCTTTGTGCCCGTCATGGTCAATATGGCCCTTCAGAGCGGCTTCATGCAGCCGTTATATCATGTCATCGGAGATGATCAGCCCGTGTTCACAACACGGGGCAGTGGCCAGGCAGACAAGGTGTATTCTTTGAGGCGGGAAGCGTTCGAAGTGATTCCCGAACAACGAAGGACAGGAGGACGGGTACAGCTGTTCATTCACGACCAGGTAGAAGAAGCGCAGAACTATGCCCTGTATTTCGAGGATGAAAGGACAGGGGGGCTGTCATTGAATTATGACCGTCGTGAATCACTGCTTGAGGCATACGGTAAGGATGCCCTGGATGACATGCTGGCCGACCGGCAGGTCAAAACGATAAATGTGGTGGCTGCAGGCGGGAAGCCGCTGGATCAGGTTCTGCATGAGCTGGGGATGGGCAGACAGCTGTGGCGACTGTTCCTTATCATGGCACTGGCCTTCCTCCTGGCCGAAATTTTTATGCTCCGCTTCTGGAAATAAAAAACGGTCTGGATTTATTTTTAAATTTGCAACGGTCCACATCAACGTGGTTTATCAACATTTTTCTGATTCATGGCTGAAGAACCTACAAAAGAAGGTCATCAAGATCGCCCGCCGGAACCTCTTACAGGCATGGGATCAGGACCTCTGCCGGACGAAAGGATGAAGGTTACCCGTTTGTCGGGGATGTACAAAGACTGGTTTCTGGATTACGCATCCTATGTGATCCTGGAGCGTGCGGTACCTGAAGTGCGCGACGGGTTGAAGCCTGTTCAGCGCCGGATACTGCATGCCATGAAAGAGCTGGATGACGGCCGTTACAACAAGGTCGCCAACATCATCGGCCATACCATGAAATATCACCCCCACGGCGACGCATCGATCGGTGATGCACTGGTGCAACTCGGCCAGAAGGACCTGCTGATCGACACACAGGGAAACTGGGGCAACATCCTCACCGGCGACAGCTCCGCTGCGCCACGGTATATTGAGGCCAGGCCGTCGAAATTTGCACTGGATATCCTTTATAACCCCAAAACCACCACCTGGAAAACAAGTTATGACGGACGCAACAAAGAGCCGCAATCCCTGCCTGTCAAGTTCCCGCTTCTTCTTGCCCAGGGCGTGGAAGGGATCGCTGTGGGGCTGGCTTCCAAAATACTGCCACACAATTTTAACGAGCTGATAGATGCCTCCATCGAATACCTGAAAGGCAAAGAACCCGATATACTGCCGGACTTCCAGTCAGCGGGGCTGGCTGACTTTTCCAGATACAATGGGGGGATGCGCGGCGGCAAGGTCAGATTGAGGGCCAAGATAAATATCCAGGACAAAAAAACCCTGGTGATCAGCGAGATCCCTTTTGGCACCACGACAGTCAGCTTGATGGACAGCATCGTGGCGGCCAACGACAAAGGAAAGATCAAGATCAAAAAGATAGAGGACAATACTGCCGAACACGTTGAAATAGTCATACACCTGGCACAAGGGATATCCCCTGATCAGGCCATTGATGCACTATACCTTTTTACCGACTGTGAAGTGGGCATCTCTCCCAATTGTTGTGTCATAGAAAACGGGACGCCACAATTCGTCAATGTAAATGAGGTTCTGAAGATCTCTGTCGACAACACCCTTGGCTTGCTGAAAAAAGAGCTTGAAATTGAACGCGATGAGCTGAAAGAACAGTTGCTTTATGCCAGCCTGGAAAAAATATTCATCGAGAACCGCATCTATCGGAGAATAGAGAACTGTGAAACCTGGGAGTCCGTTGTCAGCACCATCGACAAGGGATTGGAGCCCTTTAAGGATCAGTTCTACCGGGCGATCACCAGGGATGACATCATCCATCTTACAGAGATCAGGATCAAGCGGATCTCCAAATACGACGCCTTCAAGGCCCTCAAGGAGATGCGCAGCCTGGAGGAGCGTCTGGAAAAGGCGAAGTTCTATCTGAAAAACCTTGTGCAATATACCATTGATTACTACCGGACGATCAAAAGGAAATTTGGCAAAGGCCGGGAGCGTAAAACGGAGATCCGTTATTTCGACAGCATTGATGCCTCCCGGGTAGCGGTTGCCAACGAAAAATTATATGTAAACCGTTCGGAAGGTTTTGCCGGCACCGCCTTGAAAAAGGATGAATTCGTCTGTGAATGCTCTGACCTTGATGATATTATCGTTTTCAGGGAGGATGGGACCTATTTGGTTACCAAGGTCACAGATAAATCTTTTGTGGGCAAGAACATCATTCATATTGCTGTGTTTGAGCGCAATGATGAGCGCACGATATACAATGTCATTTACCGTGACGGCCCGGGCGGTGCTGCATACATGAAACGCTTCCCCGTAAAGGGCGTAACGCGCGATAAAGAGTATGATCTGGCCAGGGGCAACAGGGGCAGCAAGATTTTGTATTTTACTGCCAATCCCAATGGGGAAGCCGAGGTGGTGACGGTTTACCTTCGCCATAAACCAAGGTTGAAAAAGACGGTGTTTGAAATGGATTTCAGCGAACTGGCCATAAAGGGCAGGGGTGCAGCTGGGAATATATTGACAAAACATGCTGTTCGCCGGGTTGTCTTGAAAGATGAGGGGGTTTCCACCCTGGGTGCCATGGGCGTCTGGTTCGACGACACGGTGCTGCGGCTGAACGCCGAGAAACGCGGCAAGTT
Source organism: Bacteroidales bacterium (assembly GCA_007125585.1). Taxonomy (GTDB): domain Bacteria; phylum Bacteroidota; class Bacteroidia; order Bacteroidales; family UBA7960; genus PUPG01. The sequence goes on along the minus strand of SLCY01000018.1, from coordinate 2,878 downwards.
CCTCGGTGACTTCAAAGGGGATGAGAAAATACTGTCTGTTTATGGGGCGGGCAACTATCGTGTGATGAGCTTCGACCTTTCCAATCATTTTGAGGAGAACCCCAGGGTGATCGAAAAACTTCGCCGGGATACCATCATCACTGCGGTATATTTTGACGCCACCAGGGGCCATCACTACGTCAAGCGTTTTGAACCTGAACCCGGCGGAAAAGTGACCGGTTTCATTGGAGATGACCCTGCCAACAAATTGTTGCTGGTCACCACTGAAAAATATCCACGGTTGATGGTCTGCTTCCCGGAGTCAGAAAGGAGACAGAAAACAGAAGAAGAGATAAGCGTGGCTGATTTTATTGCTGTCAAGAGTTTCAGGGCCAGGGGCAAAAGGCTTGCAAGCACCGAAGTTAAATCGGTACACCTGTTGGAGCCTTTACAGTCGGAGGAAGAGGTTCCATTGCCGGAGTCCGTAAAGGCCGAGGAAGAGGTCCCATTGCAGGAGACTGACGTGGACATCCCTTCAGAAGATGAAGGGGCAGTGGTTGACGAAAGGCAGACAGAAGATCCCAAACCCGATAATAAAGAAAGGCAGATCCGCCTGGACCTGGATATTTAATCATCATCCTTTATCTTCCTGTACACCCCTGCTGCTTCTCTGCTAACAGCCCGACCATCTTGAGGATCACGTGTGTGGCTTTCTCCATGCTTTCCAGGGGGATGAATTCGAAGCGCCCGTGATAGTTATGTCCCCCGCTAAAGATATTGGGACAGGGAAGGCCCATGTATGAGAGCCTGGCACCATCGGTGCCGCCGCGTATGGGCTTGATCAGGGGATGGATGCCAAGCGACTCCATCGCCTCTTTGGCAAGGTCCACAATGTGTATCACAGGATATATTTTGCTGCGCATATTGTAGTACTGGTCATTCATCTCCAGCTGGACCCTTCCCGGTCCATGCCTCTCGTTCATCAGGCCGGCGATGTGGCGCAGATGCGACTTCCTCTGATCAAAGCGCTGATTGTCGTGGTCGCGGATGAGGTATTCCATGACGGCATGATCCACCGTCCCCCGGAAAGCGGTAAGGTGAAAAAAACCTTCCCGGTTGCTCGTATATTCAGGCCTTTCTCTTTCCGGCAACATTTGGTTCAACTCCATGCCAAGAAGACACGCGTTCACCATTTTGTCTTTGGCTTCTCCAGGATGAATGGACGTCCCATGTATGGTAACCCTGGCAAAGGCAGCATTGAAGTTCTCGTATTGCAACTCCCCAAGCTCACCCCCATCGATGGTATAGGCGAAATCGGCGCCAAACCGTTTCACATCAAAATGCCCGGCGCCCCTGCCTATCTCTTCATCGGGGGTAAAAGCCACTTTGATGGTGCCATGGGGTATCCCGGGATTGTCAGAAAGAATTTGCAATGCGGTCATGATCTCGGCAATGCCTGCCTTGTTATCGGCGCCAAGCAGGGTGGTGCCGTCGGAGGTGATCAGTGTCTGGCCAACGTATTTTTTTAACTCCGGGAAATCCTTTACCGGCATGCAGATATTCTTTTCTTCATGCAGAACAAGGTCACGGCCGTCGAACTGCCGGTGGATTACCGGCCTGATGTTTTCGCCGCTCATGTCGGGACTGGTGTCCAGGTGTGCGATCAACCCCATCACAGGTATTATGCCCCCTCTATTTGACGGCAAGGTGGCCATCACATAGGCATTGTCATCCATGGAGGCATCTTCCAGTCCGAGTTTTTTCAACTCCTGAACAAGAAGTTTGGCCAAAACCAATTGGTTGTTACTGCTGGGAAAAGTGTCTGAATCAGGGTCACTTTGGGTGTCGATGGAGACATACCGAAGAAAATTGCCCAAGATGGTATCTTTAGAAATTGGTGGGTATGTTGCCATTGCCAGTATAAATAATTTTTATTTGCCGGATGTGTGGTGCCTGCCATGCGATGATCATCAGCCGCTCTTTAACTGGTCAGAGTCATGGCCCGGTTCAAGCATTCACAGGGATCGCATTTTTTTGAGCATGATGCCCGCCATGAAGCGCCCTGTTGTGCCCCGGTCCTTTCTGGATGAAAAGAATGTTTCGTGGTGGCACTGTGAGCAGATCGCAGCCAGTTCAATATGGTCTTCCCTGACCCCCGCATCTTTCAGCTGCCGGATGTTGGCCTCCCACTGGTCAAAGATATACTTGCCGTTATTGCCCGCCGCCGGTTTGATGATCCCTTTCACCGAGCCCAGCGCCATTTTTGCCTCCCGGTAAACATCATCCCCTACCTCATAACAGCAGGGACCATTCGAGGGTCCCAGTCCGGCATAGATATTTTCTGCCCTTACACCGTAATTGCTTACCATTTTGGCTATGGTCTCGTGTACGATCTTTCGCAAGGTGCCTTTCCATCCTGCATGAAGGGAAGCGATAACCTGTTGCACGGGATCATGCAGCAATATAGGCACGCAGTCGGCAACCTGAACACCAAGACATATGTCCTTTACATTGGTTATCAGTCCGTCGGTGTTTGCCAGGGCAGAGTCTTTCTCCAGTGCACCTCTGCCCCTGCCGTGATCATTCACTATGGCCACATTGGCACTGTGACACTGATTGGCAAAAGTGCATTTCGTCAAGTCCATCCCAACAGCATCCATAAGGATACGCCGGTTCTTTAGAACGCGGAAATTGTCATCACCCACATGAAACCCGATGTTGAGTGAGGAAAAGTTCCTGTCACTGATGCCGCCCTTGCGTGTAGACACAAAATGCAAAAGATTGTCAAACCCGGAAAGGTTGTCAAATGTGTAAACCGTGGCGTTGCCAAATACGTGAGGTTGCATGGTGTTGTTTCAGATTGTCCTGCAAACAAATATACATGATTTTTTTTCATGTG
>SLCY01000093.1 GCA_007125585.1 Bacteroidales bacterium | reverse complement strand
ACAAATATACATGATTTTTTTTCATTCGAAATTACACACAGACGAATGAAAAAAGATCATGTGAAAGCGAAGCGGTTCCTCCTGTACACCAGCATTTTGTATATTGTTTTTTTACAAAATGGTGGTGGTTTTTTACAGGAGAAATATACATGATTTTTTTTCATTCGAAATGACACACAGACGGCTGTCTGTGTATCAATTGAAAATTGTCGTGTATATTTGTCAGGTGGAAGCGGTGTTTTACAATGCCATCATCTGTTTGTAGCTGTTCATCATTCAGGGCATTGTTATCAACGGATTAAACCATAGTTTGTCATGAGGATAATCAAAGAACCATCGTTGCGGCAAAATATTACCGATGCTTATTTTGCCTGGTTTGACGCATATGCCAGCAGGCAGTGGGATAAGATGCTCCCGCATGTGTCTGAAGGGATTGCCATGTTTGGGCAGGCCTTTGATGAGATATGCTATGACAGTGAAAAAGTGAGGTCATGTCTGCGCAGCGAGTTTTCCCGCTTGCCTATGCCGGTCACGTATAAGGTAAAAAAATCGGAGGTTTATGAATTAAGGCAAAATGTTGCCTTGGTGATGGTTACTTTGGATATGACCGTGCGTAACAATGACAACAAGATGAAACTCCCCGATAATCGTATATCTGCTGTTATGTTACAGGAAAACGGGGGTTGGAAACTTGGCCATGTTCATTTTTCCAGACCTGGCAGGGAAATGGAACCCGGGGAAGACATTTCCGGCGGTTTACCGGAGGGGCGTCTTGGAAAGACAGGGAAACAGGTTGCCGAGCGTATACGGAAGATTGAAGCGCAAAAGGATGAACTTGAAAAACTCAACATCACCAAAGACAAATTGTTTTCCATCATTGCCCATGATTTGAAGAATCCGTTTCACAATATCATGGGGTTTTCTGAACTGTTGCATGATAACCTGGATCAATACGACCAGGAGCACATTAAATCCGTGCTTCACAACATCCATCAGCAGGCCCGTGAAACACATGATTTACTGGAAAACCTCCTGTACTGGTCACAGACCAAAACGAGCGGGCTTACGATCCGGCCGGTGCACTTTAAATTGTTGCCTTTTGTTGAAAAGGTCGTGGCGCATCATGCTGCAGCTGCTGCTGAAAAAGCGGTTTCTTTCTCTTACGAACTGCCGGACAACCTGGAGGTATATGCCGACAAGCAGATGTTGCAGATTGTATTGCGCAACCTGGTGCATAACGCCATTAAATTCAATCATAAGAGCGGGGAGGTTCGCATTGCGGCTTCTTCAGACCAGTTTTTTGTTCATATCATCGTTTCGGATACCGGGATCGGGATTTCCCGGCAAATACAGGACAACCTGCTGAAAGGGTTTGCCAATCAATCGCTACGGGGCACCTCCAATGAGAAAGGGATCGGACTGGGACTTATCATATGCAAAGAATGCATTGCCCGGCATAATGGCCACTTATGGTTTGAGAGTGAGCCGGGGGAGGGCAGTTGTTTTACTTTTACGTTGCCCGTCATCGCGCCCAAATCAGCCAATGAGCTGTTCGGCACGGCTGATTGACCTGTGCGCAGGACATCCACCTGTTCAGGACGATCATTTGTCGTTGCTTCACGAAACTGTCACTGGTCCTCTGATGACACAAACACCTTTTGCCGGACAAATTCCTTTGGAGGGACTTTTAACGGGGCATGGTAGAGGATGGTATTATCCGCAGAATTGTTGCCCACCATGAAATATCGTTTTGACCGGTTTAAAAGCAATAACTTTACCGGGTGGTCAACATGACGGATCTTTTCATACAGGGCATAGAACACAGGCGGCTCACTGTCTGTTATCAGCACCAGGGTTTCAGAGTCTTTCTCCTTTAAACGATCCATGGTTTCATCAATGCTGTAAGCAACCGTTGATAAATCCTTAACCGTTTCATTAAGATAAAAGTCTTCTTCAGGATACTGATCAATTACAAAAATTTTCATTGTTTGACGGGAATTGACCAATTATATAGCTAAATTCATGCCAATTACGCAACAGGCTGATAGTTTGATGATTGTAAACAAGGGGGGAATGCAAGAAAACCGCACATTTGCCCAAATACGGGCATGGGCAGTTACCAGTACTTATAAAATGCTAATTAATAGGGGAGTAAATAACTCAAGCAGGTTGACCGATTTTGGACGGGTGCACAGGAACGGTCACCGGCGATCAGTTGTTTTGGATGTTGTGTTTTTTGATTTTTCTATCAAGTGCCTGGCGAGTAATATTTAACAGTTCGGCGGCTTTTGATTTATTGAACCTGCTGATTTTTAAGGCCTCTGTGATGGCTTGTTGTTCAAGTTTGTGCAGGTCCAGTTTCTGATTGGGTTGAATGGCATGCAGTGGTTTCTTGTGTTTGGTTTTCCCGGGAGCAAAGTGTTTGATTTTCAAAACACCCTCATCGCAGATGATCATGGCCCGTTCGATCATGTTTTTCAGTTCCCTCACATTGCCTGGGAATGAATATTCAGAGAGTGTATGGTAGATGTTGTCATCAATCATGGTGATCTTTTTCCCCAGTTCTTTAGAGAACATTTTTACAAAGTAATTGATTAATTCGGGGATGTCTTCATGGCGTTCTCTCAGGGGCGGGATATGGATTGGAAACGAGTTGAGCCTGTGGTAAAGGTCGTCTCTGAATTCATTTTTTTCGACCCTTGTTGACAAATCTTTGTTGGTGGCTGCTATGATCCTCAGGTCGAGGCTGATTCCCTTTTTGGTGCCGATTTTACTGATCACCTTGTCATCCAGGACACGAAGGAATTTTGCCTGCAGGCTCAGTGGCAGTTCGGCTATTTCGTCAAGAAAGAGTGTGCCATGGTGCGAAACTTCAAACCAGCCACTGGTGCTTTCGCTGGCACCGGTAAAAGCACCTTTTTTATAACCAAAAAATTCACTTTCGAACAATGTCTCCGGGATGGCAGAACAATTGACACAGTGGAAGAAATTGTTTTTCCTGCTGCTCAGGGTGTGGACACTCCGCGCCACAAGTTCTTTGCCTGTCCCGCTTTCTCCTGTAATGAGCACTGAGGTAGAATTGCTTTGTGCCACTTTTGCGGCCATGTTGATCACTTTTTTCATTGCGGCACTCACACAGATGATCTCTACGGGCAGTTTTTCCTTCAATAATGATTGTGCGTGTTTGTAATTCAATTCGGTCGACCTTAACTGTTCCTGCAGCCTGGCAAAATTCCCTGTCCGTTTTACAACTTTTTGCAATTCCTGCAAACCAAATGGTTTGTTGAGGAAGTCGGCGGCTCCGGCCCTGAGGCAATCAATAACGGTCCTCATGTCGCCATGTGCCGTTATCGCGATCGATGAGATATCAGGATACTGTTTTTTGATCTTTTCAATCACCTCAACACCATTCATCTCCGGCAGGAATATATCAACAATGGCAATGTCGATGTCATTATTTTTCAATATTTCAAATGCCTGGGAGGGGGTTTCCGCATTGTATGAAACATATCCCATATCGAGGAAAAAACCGCTCAATTCACTCAAGTAACCAGGTTCATCATCAAGCACAAGTACCTTTAAATCTTCCATAAAGCATACAAGTTTTAACAGGGCCGTTCCCAGGCAAAATAACAATGAATCCGCCGACATTGAAATGAGTAAAGCTGCCCTGGCTTATTAACGTCCTGTTGTCAAATATACATGAATTTTTTTTTATTTGAAAATTCACAAAGAAACATGAAAAAAGGCCGGAATGTCAAATAGGTTTAAAGGTTTAAAAGCCAACAGCTGACGGGCTGCGGAACGGGCTGTTTGTCCGGTTAAAGCAAAAGGTCGCGGGACAACACCCCGATACGGTTTTTTTAACAAAGATGATGTTTCTTTAGAGAAGAAATACTTGCCAAAGTCGTTATCTTTCAGCTGTGATAAACTGTGTTGAAACCCCGGTTTTTTGATATGTCAGTATGTGAATTGAAAATTATCGTGTACTTTTGTGGGCATATCTGTCATGGTGAAACAATAAATGGAGCATTTTAACCATATGGCTTCATCCCTGTTCAGCAGGAAATGGTCTGGATCCAAGGGCTTGGATCTGAATCCGATAACGCTTGCTTTTCGTGATTATTATGAGCAGGAATTCCTTGAAAAATATTTCCGCGATTCCATCGTGCAATTCCGTTTGGCTTTTGCATTGATCATTGTTTTATATAGTGTATTTGGGGTTCTTGACTCTTTGATGGTTCCAGAGCTGAGAGAAACTTTTTTCATTATCCGCTTTGTGGTGGTGGTCCCTTTCCTGACCATGGTGTTGATTCTGTCTTTTTTCGATTTTTTCAGGAAAATATGGCAACTTCTGCTATTGATGTCATTCCTTGTTGCGGGCCTGGGCATCACGTCCATGTTGGTGATGATCCCCGAGAACTATGCGTATTATGCCGGGATGATGCTTATTTTTTCGGCCGGTTATTTTTTTATCAAGCTGCGTTTTTTTTATGCCACCATTGCCGGCTGGCTCACATTGATCTGTTATAACCTGGGTGCTTTTATGTTATCCGATGCCCCTGTGGAGCTGATCATCAACAATAATTTCTTTTATGCTTCCGCCAACATCATCGGGATGTTTGCTGCCTACAACATCGAGTATTTTGCCAGGCGCGACTTCAGCCTGAACCATCAACTGGATTTACGCAAAGATGAGCTGGAAGATCTGAACAAAAACCTTGAAGATAAGGTCCGGGACCGGACGGCTGAACTCAGCCTGGCCAAGGAGCGTGCAGAGCAGTCAGACAGACTTAAATCGGCCTTTCTTGCCAACATGAGCCATGAAATACGCACACCGATGAATAGCATCCTGGGGTTTTCCCAGCTATTGATGGAGGCGGAAGATGAAGAAGAGCTGAAGGAGTTTGTGGATGTCATCAATACCAACGGGCAGCATCTTCTGGCATTGATCAATGATATCATTGACTTGTCGAAGGTGGAGTCAGGATTGATGACCATAAACCCGAGCGAGTTTTCCATCAATGACCTGGTTGAAGAGGCGGCAAACCTTTTCAAGAGCCACAGCAAGGTGGTTAGTGGCCGCATTAACCTTAGGCTGAGTTTAAGCCTCAATGATCATGATGCATTGATCATATCAGACCGCACACGTTTAAAACAGGTATTGATCAATTTGTTGAGCAACGCATTTCAGTTTACCAACAAAGGATTTGTTGAAGTGGGGTATTGTTTGCTTGCAGAAAATATACTGTTTTATGTAAAAGATACCGGGATTGGATTGGATGCGGAAAAACGATCGGTTGTTTTCGACAGGTTCATGCAGGCTACAATGGATCATCATCCCAAAAATGAAGGGTTCGGGTTGGGCCTTGCCATTTCAAAGGCGTTTGTAAATCTTATGGGTGGGGAGATATGGGTTGACAGCTCATGTACCCAGGGTTCGACTTTTCTTTTTTCATTGCCCCTTCAGGAAGGTTCAAGAGCAATTTCTAACAAAAGACTTGAAAAAATTTCTAAGATGGAACATCAGTGGAACAACAAAGTGATTCTCGTGGCAGAGGATGTTGAGTCAAATTTCCGTTTGATCAAAAGTGCTCTAAAAAAGACGGGTGTAAAGCTTATCTGGGCTCAAAACGGGAAAGAGGCCGTGGATGCATGCCGGAGGGATCGGGACATTGATCTGGTATTGATGGATGTCAGGATGCCGATTATGGATGGGTATACAGCCACCCGCGAGATCAAGAAGCTTTGGCCGGGTTTGCCGGTGATCGCGCAAACATCCTATGCCATGAATGGTGATGCGGACATTTGTAAAAAGGCCGGTTGTGATGACTATATTTCCAAACCGTTCAATATGTCTGACCTTTTTGATGTCCTGGCTCAATACATCTGATTAGAGCATTTAACGGAAACCGTTTAATAGTCCAAAGATGGAAAACTCACTCCCACACCAGGTATCTCTTCTGTTTGTAGAAGACAATGAATCTGTTCGCAGCCTGTACAATAAACGTCTGCGAAACCGGACGGAGAAGTTTTTTCTTGCTGAAAACGGAGAGGAGGGCCTGGAGATCTTCAAAAAGCACAAACCTGATCTGATCATTACAGATATAAGCATGCCCATAATGAATGGGCTGGAGATGATAAAAAAGATTAAAAAGTTGTCGGAAGATGTGAAGGTGATCGTCATGTCGGCTTACAGCATTAAAGAGTATTTTCTGGAGGCCATCAATCTGGGGGTTAATGGTTATTTGATCAAGCCCGTCGACCCTTTTAAGCTGTATGCGCTCGTTGATGAGCTGGCCGGCAACGTACTGTTGAAGAAAGCACTGGCAGAAAAAGAGATCAGGCGCCGCGTTGCTGAGAAAAACCTGAAAAGGTCCCTGGATGAGAAAGATGTCCTGTTGAAAGAGATACACCACAGGGTGAAGAACAATATGCAGATCATCTCCAGTATCCTGACCATGCAGGAACGCTTGATGGAAGATACAAAGCTGAGGAACGTCCTTGCCGAAAGCAGGAACAGGATCCGATCTATGGCCCTGGTTCATGAAAACCTTTATCAGAATGAAAACCTTGCCAATATTCAGTTTCCCAATTATGTGAAAAGCCTGGCCGGGAACATTGCCCGCACTTATTACGATTTACAACACAAGGTGCGCTTTGAATATGATATGGAGGATATTTTCATGCCACTTGAGATAGGCATCCCCTGTGGCCTCATTATCAACGAGCTTATTTCCAACTCTTTTAAACATGCCTTCTCCGGGGTGGATAACGGAGTGATTCACATCGCCCTTGTCCGGCATAATACCAGGGAGTTTTCTTTGCAAGTGTCAGATAACGGGGTTGGCATGGATTCTATGTTCAGCCTGGAAGAATCCAAGTCATTGGGAATGCGCATCGTAAACAAACTGGTCCAGCAGATTGACGGAAAACTTGACTATGATTTTTCCGATGGGACAAAATATGACATTCGTTTTAACCTTAAATCCGGCAAAATATGAATAAATTGAACATTCTTGTTGTAGAAGACGAATTCCTGGTGTCTGCAGATATTGAGGAGAGCCTGCTGAGCCTTGGTTATAGCGTGCAGAACACAGTGGCATCAGGGCCGGCAGCCATTGAAGAAGTGGCGAAAAAACTGCCTGACCTGATCCTGATGGACATCATCCTGAAGGGTGATATGACAGGTATTGAAGCTGCAACCATTATCAGCCAAAACCATGATGTGCCCGTTATTTTTCTAACAGCCAATGCCGATGTATCCACCATAGAAAAAGCCAAAATATCCCTGCCTTACGGATACATTATTAAACCGTTCTCGGAGAGAGATCTGCAAACAAATATCGAGATTGCCCGGTACAAGTTTGAGAACGATATCCGGTCGAAAATGGAGAGTGACCAGTTCAATACATTTTTCAAGACAACCAGCACTGCACGCAGTCAGATTATCATGGAAGGGGAAAAAGGCCTGGAAAAGATAAACCTTCCCAACGTTTATTACGTAGAAAGAGCAGGGGGGCAATCAAGGGTTTGTTTGCGTGATGACAGTCTGATCGTGCAGGAAGACCTGGATGTAGTGGCAAAGAAACTTCCCGAAGACACCTTTGTCCGTGTCAGCAGTGATTTTATCATCAACCTGGATAAGGTCTTCATTGCAAAATATCCGGAACTGGTCATGGCGGACACAATGACGGTCATTACCGTTGATGACGAGTATCGGGACCTGTTGGAGGCCATGCTCAGCAAATAGTTTAATTACCCGGTGAAACATTTATTTTCATGAAACCAGTTCAGTTTGATGGGGTGCTTCAGTTGGAATCGACCCTCAGGGATCTCCTTAATAAGAATGGGCCTGATGTGGAAGATTTCGATACGTTGATGGCCCTCATTGACCGGTTGAAATCGGATGATATTGAGCCATTCAGGAAAGAAATGGCACCGATTCTGCATCCGGGAACCATCATCGGGTTTTCTTTTACCAAGCCTTTTGGGTATAACGGGGATTTCTTCATCATCGAAAAGATTTATCAGCAATATGTCAGTCCTGACCCGTTATGTCAGAAGTGGGATCAGTTCTTTCACCGTTTGCCTGCTGCCAATGCCGTGATCAACCGCAAGAAGCTGGCCATAGAGATGCTCTCCAGGCTGAATGAAAGATCTGATGGTACGCCCCGCAATGTCCTCATCCTTGGCAGTGGCCCGGTGACCGAGGTGAATGAATACCTTCAGCAAACAGACAGGAACAATTTGTATTTTGACCTGATCGAAATGGATCAGCGTGCCATTGACTATGCCCGTAAGAAAAACCAACAGTTTTTGGATTGTATGACATTCTGGAACCGTAACGTGATCCGTTTCAGGCCTGAAAAGCAATATGATCTGATATGGAGTGCCGGGTTGTTTGACTATTTCAAGGACAAGCACTTTGTATTCTTGTTAAAACAGTACTATGATTTTATTGCCCCCGGCGGAAAGATGATCGTTGGCAACTTCAGCTTACATAACCCATCGAGGAAGATCATGGAGGTTTTGGGCGACTGGTTCCTATATCACCGGTCGGAAGATGAGCTCAGGCAATTTGCTGCTCAGGCAGGGATCCCTGCCGGATCGACTGATGTGATCAGTGAGCCACTGGGCATCAACCTGTTTTTAGAGATCATCAAAAGATCCGGGTGACAGACAGGTTGTCCATGGCCGGGGATTGGCTTATCTCTCAGGCTGCAGTATCCATGCATCGGAACGAACGTTTCTCCTGATGCTTTCCAGTGCCGCGCTGGCATCTTCCAGGGAAGGATAGGAGCCGTGGCTTACCCTGTAAAACCCTTCGGGCGTGCGGGGTAAGACAGTGGCACTTGTGGTATACCTCCTGCTCAGGGTCTCTGCCTGTTGTTCTGCATCTTGCAACCTATTGTAACTGCCCATGATGATATGATAACGCAGGGGGGGTGGTGTTTCCCCGACATCTTCTGGGCGATCCTCCCTGATCTCCCATGAGATGGTAACCTTCCGTTCTTTTGCAGCATCCACACCATAAATGGACCTTGCGGGATCTCGCGGATCAGCTGAGACACCGGGACTTGCCAGTTTCGCCCCCATGGGGGTATTTCTGTAGTTCAGGTCACCTTCACGAATAAACGGCTCAAGCGCCCCGTCTGCCCAGGACTTCATGTAATTCTCCACGGAATCAAATCTCCGTTGTGAGAGGATCAGGTTGTAATCACTTCGGGCCAGCGGACTTGTATGGGAGGTGAATTCTATCCAGTAATGCTGCCCTTGTGCCATCTCCTCTTTCATATACCCGGCCAGCCATTCCAGTTGTTCCATCCCTTTTTCCACATCTTCAAAGAAGTCACGGACCTCCTGATTGGAATTGGCGCTGTTTTCAATATATTCAGGGAGACGCTGCATGTAGGCTTCAAAAGTCTCTTCGTATGTCAGGTTGGTGGTATTGCTCCATGAAACCGGATCGGGATGGTCGTTGTCGAAATAGACCACAAAAAACCCGTCCCTGATGGCTTCTTCAATGGCTGGTTCATCAGGCACATGCTCCATCTCCAGTGTCAGCAGCCACCGGTTGTCTTCGAACGCAAAATCATCGGTGGTGAGCGCGAGAGTGTGGTATCCTTCCCTGGTCAATTCCAGTTCTACCGAAAAGGCTTCTTCGTAGCCTTCATGGATCTGTGCCTCCCCTGTGCCGGATGTCATGACCGTGCCTTCCAGTGCCGGTTCTTCGGCGCGAAAGCCCACACTCACGTTGGCGATCATCTCATGAGTCTTCTTGTCGCGTGCGCGTATCACAAAGGATGCAGGGACCACTTCAAAGAAATAGATGTTGTCGTCAAAGAGTGACTTGTCACGGTTTGAAGCGAAGTAGCCTGAATGCTCATCAAGGAAGGTGATGGAAAAGTCATCGTAAGGTGTATTGAACGGTTCAGGGAGGAGATACCTTGTATTCTCTTCGAACAACACAATGTCCATCCCACCGTT
>SLCY01000041.1 GCA_007125585.1 Bacteroidales bacterium | reverse complement strand
AGTGGGTGCTGTGATTTGTCATCCCTGTCAGTATAAAAAAAGCCCCGTCACAACGGGGCCTGAATTTTCTGTTTTATAATATAATGGACAAATGAAAACAATGGCAGGCCCCTTAAACGGAGAAATAATAATGCCTGCTATAATATGTTTTCTTTGTACCCATTGTTTGCTGTCAGGGTGCAATATTAACCCTTTTTTTTAAAAAAACAAAAAAAATTTGAAGACAGGCCGCACAACCGGTGTCTGGATGCCATGAATGTATAATGGTTATGCCGGACAACTTCTGGTTGTTTTCAAAGCAGACGGATCCCTTTTTTCTTCAGGCGTTCTTTTTCTCCCTCGGGCCATATACCCACCTGCACTTCCCCGATATGGGTTTTTCTGAGCATGAACATGCAGACCCTCGACTGTCCGATACCACCCCCGATGCTTTGCGGCAGCTCACCTTTGAGCAGCATCTGATGAAAAGGATAATCCGCTTTTTCAGGACAACCCCTCAGCACCAGCTGGCGCTGAAGTGCTTCCGGATCAACACGGATACCCATGGAAGATATTTCAAATGCATCTTGTAATACCTCGTTCCAAACAATGATATCACCATTCAGGCCAACGGTGCCCTCTTCGTTCTCTGTTGACCAGTCGTCGTAGTCGGGCGCACGGCCATCATGCGACAATCCGTCCGAAAGATCGGCTCCAATGCCGATAATAAACACAGAACCATGCTCCCTGGCAATTTCAGCCTCCCTTTGTTTCGGGGTCAGACCGGGGTAACGTTGTGCCAATTCTTCGGCATGAATGAACGTGATCTGGTCGGCAAGTGTCGGAGTAAACTCTGTAAAAGCTTCGCACACCTGCTTTTCTGTCTCCTTCAGGGCCTCATAGATCTTTTTAACAGTGGCTTTCAGAAAATAAAGCCTTCGTTCCTCAGGCAACATATGTTGCTCCCAGTCCCACTGATCAACATATATTGAATGCAGCGGTGTGTAATCTTCGTCTGGCCTGAGCGCCCGCATATCTGTCAGAACACCCATGCCCGGCGTTATATCCAGTTCTTTCAGGCGCAGCCGCTTCCACTTGGCCAGGGAGTGAACGATCACTGCAGGGCTGCCATTGGCAGACTTCACCATGAAATTGACCGGACGCTCCACCCCGTTGAGTTCGTCATTCAGTCCGGTGTTCTCCAATACCGCGATAGGGGATGACACTTTGAACAGGTTCAAACGGTTCGACAGTGCCGTTTCAAAATGGTGTTTGACAAAAGCAATGGCCCGTTCGGTTTTCAGGATCTCTGCTGTTACTGACATGATCGTGTTGGTTTTAAGTGTTGGCAAAAAAAAAGCCCGCCATCCGGCGGGCTTATATGATTTTCAGGCATAACAAAGCAACCGCCTTGATTAAGGTGGGCAGTTATTGTTATTGTTATTGATGAAAAAACCTTTTAACATGTGTTGTCTGATTTACCGGGTTAACGATGATACAAAGATACATGAATTTTTTTCATTCGATGTACCTTTTCTATGGTAAAAAGAAAGATCACTGCTTCCAATTCATCTGCAAAAAACCACGGCTTTTGCCTTATTCATATATCTTTGCACAAAAAAAAAGACCATGAAAAGAGAAGATGCCCTTGAATTGCTGAGAAGCCATGTTAAGAATGAAAAACTCATTGCTCATTGTCTGGCGTCAGAAGCCGTGTTGAGAGACCTGGCTGTGCGCCTTGGAGAAGACCCTGAGTTTTGGGGTTTGGCCGGGTTATTACATGATCTCGATGTGGAGATGACCAATGCTGATCCCAATACACATGCCATGGAGGGAGCCAGGATGCTAGAGGAAAAAGGGATCGATCCTGAGATTGTTGAAGCGGTGAAGTTGCACAACGAAATGGCGGCGCATGGTCAGCAGCGACACAAAAAGTTGCATCATGCCCTTGCGGCAGGGGAGACCATCACCGGTTTGATTACAGCAACCGCCCTGGTATATCCCGATAAAAAAGTGGCCAGCGTGAAACCAAAGTCCATCACCAAAAGGATGAAAGAAAAGGCTTTTGCAGCTTCTGTAAACAGGGACACCATCAGGGAATGTGAGAAGCTGGGTTTGAGCCTGCAGGAGTTTGTTGAAATTTCTTTGAATGCCATGAAAAGGGTTGGTCCGCAGATCGGTCTTTGACGCCGCCACCTTTGGCCGGTTACCTCGCTACAACCCCTCACTCACCCGGCCTTCCGGTCGCCCGGTCATGAGCGACCATCATGGTATCTTCTTGAAGGGCTTTCAGCGCCCTGATCAAGGCACGGTCCTGGGTATGCAATACAGGATAAAAAGCTTCTGCACCGATGATGTTCCTGCCGATATACGCTTTGAGGTTGGTTTTTATCAGTGTTTCTGTTTGCCGGTCCACATCATCTGGTGTGCGCACGCCCAGGTCGCTGACATAGGTGAGAAAGGCATTATATGTTGCTTCAGAGAGTACAAAGTCATCAACGAAAGCACGGGCATTCCTGTACCGGTCGAGGGCAGAACGATTCCTGTCGGCGTAGTCGAAGGCGAATGTATAGATATGTCCCCTGTTGAAAACCTGGTTAAAAAAGGCAATGTTTTCTTCAACCGGCACAAAGATGTCGGGCATGATGCCGCCTCCGCCATACACGATCCTTCCTGCGGGGGTTTCAAAGCGCAGGCTTTCGTCGAAGCGGATGCTGTCGGGACTCATCATCTCGCCATTATGGTACCGTTGAATGAACTCATTAAAATAGGCTTCTTCTCCTTCATCATAGGGTTTTTGTATGCTTCTTCCCGTGGGTGTATAATACCGGGCAACGGTCAGCCGCATGGCAGATCCATCGACCAGCTGAATTTGTTCCTGAACGAGGCCTTTCCCGAATGACCTTCTGCCGATGACCAGTCCCCTGTCGTTATCCTGGACGGCGCCGGCGATGATCTCACTGGCTGATGCCGACCATTCGTCGATCAGGATGACCAGGGGTTGTGTTTCCAGCCTCCCGGCACGCCGTGCACGGGCGTAGGTCCGGGGCCGGTTTTCCCCGTCGGTGTAAACAATCAGTTTTCCCGGCTCAAGAAGCTCGTCAGCCACCTCAATGGCTGCATCCAGGAACCCCCCGCCATTACCACGCAGGTCCAGGATCATCTTTTCCATGCCTTCCTGGTGTAACTGATTGATTCCGTTAACAAATTCCTGGTGTGTGGTCGCCGAAAATTTGCTGAGGTGGATGTATCCGGTGCTTTCATCCGCCATGTAGGCAATCTCCATACTTAAAGAAGGGATCTTGTCGCGGGTGAGAAGAAAGGGCAAAAGGTCCGGAACGCCACTGCGCAAAACGGATACTTGCACGGTGGTGCCTTTTTCGCCCATCAGCATGTCTGCCACATCGTTGGTCGACATGTTAACGCCTGCGATCAGGCTGTCACCCACCATAACGATGCGGTCGCCCGGCATGATCCCCGCCTTCTCGCTCGGGCCGCCGGGAATGGGATGAATCACAACCACCGTATCCTTGATCATGTTGAACTCAATGCCGATCCCTTCAAAGCTGCCCATCAAAGGGTCGTTGAGACGCCGGAAATCCGTTTCGGGGATATAAGATGAATGGGGATCCAGGTTTTTCAGCAAACTGCGAATGCTCTCTTCCGTGAGATGCTCCCTGGAAACACTGTCCACATA
This sequence comes from Bacteroidales bacterium, assembly GCA_007125585.1. Classification (GTDB taxonomy): domain Bacteria; phylum Bacteroidota; class Bacteroidia; order Bacteroidales; family UBA7960; genus PUPG01. The sequence continues at coordinate 24,808 of SLCY01000041.1, read as the reverse complement.
AGCATTGTGTATGTAATTGATGACATCATTGACCTTGTTGTATCGGTCAAGGCCGACGGAGAAAAAGCTCCTTTCCGATGGCCCGCTGCCGGACATCCTCATATGCAGTCCCAGGTAGAACCCGGCAACCAACACCAGTGCCATGATGGCGGGCATGTAAACCCTGGGGGAAATATGTCTTTTGCGGTGCTGCATCATAAAAACATTGCAGGATTCGTGGTATATATTTTAACAACAATCAAACCAACCAGTTGCAAAATTAGGCATTAATGGCCACGGATTGTGTTATTTTTTCTTAAAATCCAAAGGGACAGCCGGAAAACAACTTATGTTGTTTGGGTTTGCGGATCCGGCCTGGTGCCACGGACCATCCATTGAAAGATGCTGATAGACGGGCATTGACCTTGTCAGCTCAGTTGTTCGTCGTCGCTGACCTTTTTGATCTTATTGATGATGCTTGTGGTGGAGAACCCTTCTAGCAGGGGGATGGTGATCACTTGTCCTTTATTTGCCCGGACGGTCTTGACGCCGGCAATCTCATCGGGCTGATAATCCTGCCCTTTTACGAGGATGTCAGGAACAATTGTCCGGATAATGTTTTCCGGTGTTTCTTCTTCGAAAAGGACAACGGCATTCACAAACGAAAGGGCAGCAAGCATTTTTGCACGGGCGTTCTGGTCGTTGAGGGGGCGATGCTTCCCTTTGATCTTGCGGACTGATTCGTCGGTGTTCAGGCCAACGACCAGCGCATCCCCCAGGTCGGCAGCCCTGGCAAGCAAGTCGATGTGGCCTGCATGGAGAATGTCAAAGCAACCGTTGGTGAAAACAATCTGCCGGCCGGCAAACCGCCAGCTGGTGATAAGGCGTTTCAAAGTGAGTCTGTTGTCCGGTTGAATGATCTTTTTTTCCATGTGGTGGAGCTTGCTGTGCTTCATGTGTTTATATTTTGGTTGACAGGTTAAGCCTTGTTGTTGGTACTGTTTTGTTTTTCATCACCTTGTGTAGTGACTCAAGGTTTTCTATTTGCCATTGATGACGGAGGACCGAAGACGGAAAACGAAAGACATTCATCCTCCTTCGATCTTCCGGGTCCCGGTTTCGAGCTTCGTTCCGGCGTTGCAGGGTCGCACCGTCGTCACGTCCTTTTGTGCCTCCATTTTTTTTTTGCCTTTGACGGACAGAATGATCCATGAGGCGGAGCCTGCAAGTATGTTCACCACGATTTGCGTGGCGTGGGTGAGGTATGCGTAGGAGGTGGCAGGTTCGGAGGCGATCCCATAGAGTTCTGTCAGGGTGATGATGGTGAGGAAGTGATAGGTGCCGATACCGCCTGGCACGGGTGCCAGTATGCCCAGGCTGCCAACGGCGAGAAGTGTAAGGCCTGCGGCAGGGGTGAGGTGCGTGGTTGCCGAGATGGCAAAAAAGACCAGGTAAACTGTCATGTAATACAATCCCCAGATCAGGACGGTATAAAGGACAAACCAGCCTTTGCCTTGCATGGTGCGGATGGTCCTGATGCCAACCATGAAGCCCCGGAATTGTCGTTTCAGCCTGTCAAAAAAACCGCCCTCGACAGGATTTTTGATTTTCTTGTTGACGAGGAGGATGATGCCTGCAAGCAGTAGCAGCATGATAAAAGCCGAGGCGGTGATCGGAAGCCAGTGTTCGCTGCTTTTTTCGAGGAGAGGGTCCCAGAAGACCCTCCGGAGGAAGCTTCTGAGGAATCCAAACTGGGTGGCGATGGTGATAAAGACGATGACGGACATGCTGATGAAGTCGAACACCCGTTCAGCCACAACAGTACCTGCCAGAGCATTGAAAGGCGTGTTGGACGATTTGCTCAGGGTGATGCAGCGGGTTATCTCTCCCATCCGGGGGATTGCCAGGTTGGCAAGATATCCTGTCATGACAGAATAAAATGTCCGGAAGGCATTGGTGCGATACCCCATGGCGCCGATAAGCATGTTCCATCGGACGGCCCTCAGGAAGTGGCTCAACAGTGCACAGCACATGGCCAGCAAGATCCACCCGTAGTTTGCCCTGCGAAACTCCAGCATGAGCTTTTCCAGATCCTGGCCACGGGTTATCATCCACAGCAACAGAAGTCCCAAGAGAAGGAATATGATTACCCTTGCATATCTCCTGACACGTGTTTTCAAAATGCTGAATTAGATTTTGTTGTTGTGGCTGGGAAAGATGATCTTTGGCACAAAGGTGCTGGCCTTTTCTGCATCCATGAGTGCGTAAGCGATAACAATGACAATGTCGCCGGGTTGTGCCTTTCTGGCGGCGGCGCCGTTCATGCACACCTTGCCGCTCCCCCGCTCCCCCTTGATGACGTATGTTTCCAGGCGTTCGCCATTGTTCACGTTGACCACCTGTACTTTCTCATTCTCCAGAATGCCGGCGGCGTCCATCAGCTCTTCATCTATGGTGATGCTGCCGATATAGTTCAGGTCGGCCCCGGTAACGGTAGCCCTGTGTATCTTCGATTTCAATATTTCTATAAGCATGATGCCGGGTTGTCAAAATGACTGCACCCGTATTTGGGGCAGTCGTGGACAAAATTACGAATTTATGGCAAGATTGTCAATAAGCCGCACACTGCCGGCATGCACGGCTATGCAGGCAATGGCTTTCTTGCAGGGGACGCAGGCTTTCACCGGGAGCAACGTGTCTGGCCGTACCATTTCAAAATACTCCACCTCCAGTTCAGCAGACGCATTGATAAAGGATATTATTTTTTTCTTGATGGTGTTGGGGGGGTGGCCGGGACACATCTGTGCTGCCATCTGCAGTCCCTGGTAGATCCTGGGTGCTTCCCTGCGCTGGGCTTCAGATAAACGCCTGTTTCGGCTGCTTGATGCCAGACCATCAGGCTCCCTGTGTGTTGGGCAGCCGACGATCATTATGTCATGGCCCTCGATCCTTGCCATGGCCTTTATGATTTGCAGCTGCTGGAAGTCTTTTTCACCGAAATAGGCACGGTGCGGCTGAATAATGCTGAACAGTTTGTTGACCACGATGGCCACGCCGTTAAAATGCCCATGCCGGAACCTGCCCTCCATCACCTTGTCAAGATGTCCGAAATCATACACCCTGGTTTCTTTTTCAGGGTACATCTCTTTTTCATCCGGACAAAAGGCGGCATCGCACATGGCTGATGCCAGCAGGGCCAGGTCACTGTCGGGCGTGCGGGGATATTTTTTCAGGTCTGCGGGATTGTTAAACTGGATCGGGTTGACAAAGATGCTGCAGACCACCACGTCATTTTCCTTGCGTGCCTTGTTTACCAGTCCAAGATGACCGTCATGCAATGCGCCCATGGTTGGCACCAGGCCAACGGTCTTTCCGGCTGACCTCTCCTGCCGGAGCCATTCGCCCAAAGCATCCCTTTTCTTGAAGACCCTCATGATGGAAGACAAAAGACTGTTTTTACGATATGTTGAAAACTAAGCAACACAAGTTACTGCCCAAAAAACAAATCCGCAAAGCTAAAAAGGATTATTTGAATAATAGCAAAAAAAACCGTAATTTTGCATATCTTTTTAACAGTCCTTAATTAGTTCATTTATTTATGGAAAAGCCCAAAGTTCTTTTTGTCCAGCAGGAAATAAGCCCTTACCTGAAAGAGTCCCATATGGGTCATATTGGCCGGTATCTGCCGCAAGGGATCCAGGAAAGAAAGAAAGAGATCCGCACTTTCATGCCCCGTTTTGGTTGTATCAATGAACGACGCAACCAGCTTCATGAAGTGATCCGTCTGTCCGGGATGAATCTGGTGATCGACAACACCGATCACCCATTGATCATCAAGGTGGCATCCATACAATCAGCGAGGATGCAGATTTATTTCATTGACAATGAAGATTTTTTCCAGCGAAAGTTCACGCTGACCAACAAATCTGGTAAGTATTTTGACGACAACGACGAACGTGCCATCTTTTTCACCCGGGGTGTGATCGAGACGGTAAAAAAACTGGGATGGGCCCCGAGCCTTGTGCACTGCAACGGCTGGTTCACAAGTTTAATGCCCTTTTACCTGAAAGAGGTGTTTAAAGACAACCCCGTATTTTCGGAAACCAAGGTGGTCTATTCCATTTACAATGATGGGTTTCCCGGACATCTCAGCCTGGACATGTTTAAAAAAATGAAAACAAAGGGCCTGGGCAGCGAGATCCTGGAAAAATATGCCGATCCTTCGTTCGAAAACATCAGCAAGGTGGCCATTGATTATGCCGATGGTATCATCATCGGAGAAGAACCGGTCAATGCTGAAGTGGAGAAATATGCGAGGGAGAGCAACAAGCCGTTGCTCGAATACCATGGCAGGGACACATACATTGATGCATACAATCAGTTTTATGACGAAATACTGGTGACCGAAACAGTGTTGGAGCAATAATAAAATGCATACCTTTGCGTTCAGTTTAACCGGAACGGTCCCCTTTTAGCTCATAAAAAATCTTGACCCTTGAAAACAATCAAAACCCCCCGTTTGTACGGGGTTTTTTTCGCCATTTCAAAAAAATTTTTTCTGGTATTTTCGTTGTTCCTCCTGGTACAGGCCTGCACGGATGAGCCTGATGAAATTGGTCTTGACCTGTATCAGATCGACGGGCAATTTGAGGTTAAGCTGGAAGCCCTCGACACACTGACCATTGAAGCCCTTACCAACATCAACGACAGCATGGCTCTCTCCCAGACGGCCGTAAATGTTTTGGGGATGATCGATGATCCGGTTTTCGGGAAAAGCCGTGCCAGTATTTATACAGAGACACGGTTGCCCTTTAACAACCTGTCGCTGGGCGATGATCCGGTTCTCGACTCCATCCACCTGGTATTGGTTTACACCGGCGATTACTACGGAAAGCTTCAAACCTTTCAAAACCTGCAGGTGTATGAGCTTAGTGAAAATTTTCCCGAGACAGACACGCTTTACACAACCCTGGAGATTCCCCGCTACCCCGAAATGATCAACAGAGACCCCGCAGGGTTTCTTTTCCGGCCTGCACCTCAAGACAGTATAATGGTGGACACCGTTCTGCAGGCGCCGCAAATACGTATCCCACTTTCCGATGCCTTCGGCCAGAAGTTTATCGATGCAGATGACACCGAAACCTTTGCCAATGTGCCCAACTACCTGGAAACCTTTAAGGGGTTGTATATCACCGTTGATGATGAAATGGATGGCCTGGGATCAAAATACAAGCTGAACATGTTGGCCAACAGGAGCTCCATTGAACTGTTCTATCATAACCAGGGCGATACCATACAGCGCATGCAGCGTTTCCTGATCAATGATTTTGCCAGAAGAGCCACCCGGATGGAGCATTTTGAATATGAGAATGCACATGAGTTGCTGAGAGCACAGGTCCTGGAGCAGGATCAGACAAAGGCCGACAGCCTGCTGTTTTTGCAGTCGTTGGGAGCCCTGCGTGCCAATATCGACATCCCCTTCATTGATGAAGTTGCTGCTATTCCAAGGCTGTTGATCAACAAGGCGGAATTGGTCGTTCCGGTCGCTGAAGGTTTTGATTCTGAGGAGCTGCCCTTGTCCACCGACTTGATGCTGATCCGTTTTGATGAAATGGGCCGCCTGAGGTTGCTGGACGATTATTTTGTCGGGGCCTCCTATTTTGGCGGGAAGCTTGATGAAGAAAAGAAGCAGTACACCTTTAATGTCTCGATCTATTTTCAGCAGCTGCTTGACGGCCATTTTGCCAATGAGGAGCTGGCTCTGGTTGTTGGCGGGTTAACAGACGACATGAGCCGGGTCGTATTGCACGGACCGGGAAGGGTGGATAATCCCATGCGCCTGGTCATTTATTACTCGGTGTTTGATTAGAGCAGAACACAAACAACTCATTAAGGAATGTGCGGCATAGTCGGTTATATCGGTACCAAAAAAGCTTATCCCATTCTTATCAAAGGCCTGTACAGGTTGGAATATCGCGGTTATGACAGTGCCGGGGTGGCTTTGTTGGATGGCGGATTGAATATTTATAAAACCCATGGCAAGGTGGCTGACCTGGAAAAGCTTGCCACCAATTACAATGTTCAGGCAAACATTGGCATCGCCCATACACGCTGGGCAACACACGGCGAACCCAGTGACCTGAACGCCCACCCGCACCACAGTCCCTCAAAAAAGCTTGCGATCATCCATAATGGCATCATTGAAAACTATGGAGCCCTTAAAAAGGAGCTTGTTAACCGTGGTTATACCTTCAACAGCGACACCGACACCGAGGTGTTGATCCATCTCATAGAAGACATACAGCAGAATGAGGGCCTTGCTCTTGAAGAAGCTGTCCGCGCCGCCCTCATTCACGTTATCGGTGCTTATGCCATCGTGGTGATCTCAGAAGCGCAACCTGACATGCTGATCGCTGCAAAAAAAGGGAGTCCCCTGGTGATAGGCATTGGCGATAACGAATATTTTGTGGCCTCCGACCCGTCGCCCATTGTAGAATACACCAAAGAGGTGGTATATCTTGAGGACGAAGAGATGGCCATCATTCCCAAGGATGGTGAATTGTGTGTCAAGACCATCAGGAACCAGGAAAAAACGCCCTACGTCTATCACCTGGAGATGCAGCTTTCATCCATCGAGAAGGGTGGATTCCCCCATTTTATGCTCAAGGAGATCTTTGAGCAGCCAAGAAGCATCAAAGACAGCATGCGTGGGCGCCTGAATGCCGGCACAGGCATCATCTCCCTGGGTGGCATCATCGATTATGAGAATAAACTGATCAATTGTCAGCGTATCATTATTGTTGCATGCGGCACATCCTGGCATGCGGGACTTGTTGGTGAATACCTTTTTGAAGATTTGGCGCGCATCTCTGTTGAGGTGGAGTATGCTTCAGAGTTCAGGTACAGAAATCCGGTGATCAATGAGGATGATGTGGTGATTGCCATCAGCCAGTCGGGCGAAACAGCCGATACGCTTGCCGCGGTGGAAATGGCCAGGGCAAAAGGTGCCACCATCATTGGCATATGTAATGTTGTGGGGTCCTCCATTGCTCGGGCGACCCATGCCGGCTCCTACACGCACGCCGGCCCTGAAATTGGCGTTGCATCAACCAAAGCGTTTACTGCACAGGTGACAATACTGAGCATGATGGCGTTATTCATTGCGGGCAAGAAGGGAAGCATATCACAATCACGTTACCATCAGCTGCTTGGTGAGTTGGAAGCCATTCCCGCAAAGGTTGAAAAAACCCTGGAGTCCAACGACACCATCCTGGAGATCTCCAAAATATTTCATAATGTCCGGAACTTCCTTTACCTGGGCAGGGGCTATAACTTCCCTGTTGCCCTGGAAGGAGCCCTGAAGCTTAAGGAGATCTCGTATATTCATGCCGAAGGCTATCCGGCAGCCGAGATGAAGCATGGTCCCATCGCACTGATCGATGAAGAGATGCCTGTTGTGGTCATTGCCACGCGGAAAGGCAATTACGACAAGGTGGTAAGCAACATCCAGGAGGTAAAGGCACGCAAGGGGATCGTCATAGCCGTTGTTACCGAGGGAGATGAAGTGGTGTACACCATGGCCGACCATGTGATTGAGATCCCCGAAACAGATGAAGTGTTGGTGCCCCTGGTGGCCAGTATCCCGTTGCAGCTTTTATCCTATCATATAGCAGTGCTGAGAGGTTGTAATGTGGATCAGCCCAGAAACCTTGCCAAGTCTGTTACGGTCGAGTGACGGGCGTTGGACTGAAACCGGCCGGCAGATGTTCGCCGGGAAACAGGATCAGAAGAGGCCCCCGGCAAGCATATGGAAGCTACAGAACCTGCTGAAAACGCAGCAGGACGTCAATAAATTAAAACCCATAACGATGAGCTGCATTCAAAGGATTATCCTGGCCGTTGTCATGATGGCCTTTTCCGGCATGTCTTATGCCGGCGACGTGGTGGTGTTGATTGCCTATCACAGCGAAACCGGTAATACCGAAGCCATGGCACATATGGTCAGGGAAGGCGCTTCCCGGGTGGATGGTGTCAGTGTGGTGTTGAAGACAGTGGAAGAAACCACTGAAGAAGACCTTCTCGATGCCGATGCCATCATTGTGGGCAGCCCGGTTTATAATGCCAACGTGACACCGGCGGTGTCTTCCTTTATCTCCTCCTGGCCTTTTGAAGGTGAGCCGCTCAAAGGGAAGCTGGGTGCTGCCTTCGTTACTGCGGGCGGCGTGTCGGCAGGAGAGGAGCTTGTCCAGATGAACATACTGCAGTCAATGCTCATCTTTGGGATGATCGTCATGGGCGGGCCGGACTGGACCTCCCCGTTTGGGGCCTCGGCCATACGCGGTGAGGAGTTCTTTCCCGGGGACCAACCCATACACCCTGTATTTCTTGAAAAAGGCAGGGCGCTCGGTGAAAGGGTGGCGACAACAGTGAAACGATTGCAATAAAAATAATTCACAGCAGGCAGCACGTTTCAGTGCGGCCTGTTCCTTGAAAAAACCCTTTTTGTGATGAGTTTATTGGTAGTGGGCACTGTGGCCTTCGATGAGATTGAGACCGCTCTGGGAAAAACCGGTAAAATTCTTGGCGGTGCTGCCACATACGTCGGACTGGCAGCCAGCCACCTTGTCAGTGACATTCGCATGTCGGCTGTGGTCGGGGGGGACTTCCCGCAGGAATACCTGGACATTTTTGCTGAACGTCAACTGGATATCAGTGGCATACAAGTTGTTCCCGAAGAAAAATCCTTCTTTTGGTCGGGCCGTTACCACGACAACATGAACCAGCGCGACACCCTGACCACCGATCTCAATGTGCTGGCAGGCTTTAACCCGGTGTTGCCTCCCGGTTATCGTGACAGCAAATACCTGATGCTTGGCAACCTGACCCCCGCCATACAAAGACAGGTTATTGAGCAGATGGACCGGAAACCGGGGCTTATCTGCATGGATACAATGAACTTCTGGATGGATACCGCATGGGATGACCTGCTGTCGGTCGTGGCCCTGGTGGATGTGCTGGCGGTGAATGAAGAAGAGGCGCGGCAACTCTCAGGAGAATATTCACTGGTTCGGGCGGCAAGGAAGATACAGTCAATGGGGCCGGAATACGTTATCGTTAAAAGGGGCGAACATGGGGCCTTGCTGTTCTATAAGGATCATAAATTCTATGCCCCGGCAATGCCGCTTGAAGCAGTCACAGACCCCACCGGTGCAGGAGATTCCTTTGCTGGAGGCTTTATGGGCTACCTGGCAAAAGTGGACGACATATCTTTTGAAAGCATGAAAAACGGACTGATATATGGCGCTGTGATGGCAAGCTTCTCAGTGGAAAAGTTTGGAACAAAGCGTTTGCTCGAAATATCCAGCCATGACATTCAGGAAAGGCTGGCGGAGTTTGTCAAACTTGTTGCTTTCTCCATCTGAAGGGCGTCATAGGATTTATTTTGAAAAATTTCGGACGCTTCGGGCTTTTTTTGTTAACTTTAGCCACTTTTTTTGGGAGCAAACATGCCTGTGGCGGGGCCTGCTCCTTTGTACGGCAAGGACCGGTGCTGACGCGGCCGGCCTGTTCGTAGCGCAAGGGCCGGAGCTGTCATATAAACCCGTAAGATAGAAAACCAATTATCCATATTCTAAAAATTTGTGATGTTGTTATGAAAGTATATAAGACAAAAGAACTGAAAAACATCGCCCTTGTTGGTGGGGCCAAAGCCGGAAAAACCACCCTGGCCGAAGCGATGTTGTTCGAGGGTGGTGTGATCAACAGGAGGGGGTCGGTAGATGATAAGAACTCTGTTTCCGACTACCGTGAGATAGAGCTTGATCGCCAGGCATCCGTTTCATCCACTGTGCTTTACGCGGAACATGCAGGACACAAGATCAATATTATTGACGCCCCCGGTTTTGACGACTTTATCGGTGAGGTGATCGCTGCGCTGAAGGTTTCCGACACCGCTGTCATGGTCATCAATGCACAGAATGGTGTGGAGGTCGGGACGGAGATCACCTGGCGGCAGATAACCCGCCTTGGGAAACCCCTGGTATTCCTGGTAAACCAGCTGGAGCATGAAAAAGCAAATTTTGAAGAGAGCGTTCGTCAGATCAAAGCGCAGTTTGGCGACAAAGCCACTGTGGCCCAGTACCCTGTTAATGCAGGCCACGGTTTCGACAGTGTGGTGGATGTGCTGAAGATGAAGCTCTATAGGTTTCCACGGGATGGCGGCAAGCCCGAAATCCTGGACATCCCCGACGGTGAAAAGGACAAGGCAGAAGAATACAGGAATGTCATCATTGAATCTGCTGCCGAGAGTGAAGAAGCCCTGATGGAGGCCTTCTTTGAAAATGGCACGCTCAGCGAGCAAGAGCTCGCAAAAGGTATCAGGCAGGGTATTGCCACACGTACCATGTTCCCCATCATGTGTGCTTCAGCCAAGAACAACCAGGGGGTGGCCCGTTTCATGGAGTGCATCACTGAAAATTTGCCTGCACCGGATGAGGTAGTGCCTGAAAAAGATGACAAGGGCAATGATCTGACGTTCGATGAGCGCAAAGATACCGTTGCTTTCGTGTTCAAAACAGCGGTGGAACCGCACCTTGGGGAGCTGTCATTCTTTCGTGTATATGAGGGAAGCATCGCTGAGTCGGCCGACCTTGTCAATTCAAACACCGACACCAAGGAAAGGTTGTCACAGCTGTTTGTGGTAGCTGGCAAGAACAGGCAAAAAGTGGAGAAGGTGATGCCGGGCGACCTGGCGGCGACAATAAAGCTGAAAGATACCAACACCAACGATACCCTGACAGGCATCAAGAATCAGGACGTGAAAGTTTCCCCCATCGTGTTTCCCGATCCCAAGCATCGCACGGCCGTTAAGGCAAAAAACACCGGGGACGAAGAAAAGCTGGGGACAGTCCTCAGGGAAATGAACAATATTGACCCGACATTGCTCTTTGAACAATCAAAGGAGCTGAAACAGATGATCCTTTCCGGACAGGGTGAAATGCACCTGAATGTTGCCAGGTGGATGCTGGAAACCATTCACAAGGTAGACATTGATTTCCTCCCACCCCGGATTCCTTACCGTGAGACGATCACCAAGCCAGCCAAATCATCTTATCGTCACAAAAAGCAATCGGGTGGCGCCGGACAATTTGGTGAGGTGTACATGATGATAGAACCTTACCGCGAAGGCAAGCCGAACCAGACGGAGTTTCCGGTGCGAAAGCAGGAAGAGCATGATCTGCACTGGGGTGGCAAGCTTGTGTTCAATAATTGTATTGTGGGCGGTTCCATTGATACCCGTTTTATGCCTGCCATCCTGAAAGGGGTGATGGAAAAAATGGAGGAAGGCCCCCTGACAGGTTCATATGCACGCGATATCATCGTGAATATTTATGACGGGAAGATGCACCCGGTCGACTCCAATGAGATATCCTTCAAGCTGGCCGGCCGGAACGCATTCAGGGAAGCCTTTAAGAATGCAGGTCCCAAGATCATGGAACCCATTTACGATGTTGATGTGATGGTGCCGGAAGAAAAGATGGGCGATGTGATGACAGACCTTCAGGGCCGCCGTGCCCTGATCATGGGCATGGAAAGTGAAGGGAATTACCAGCGGATCAGAGCGAAGGTTCCGTTGGCTGAGATGAACCGCTATTCTACCAGCCTGAGTTCGCTGACCAGCGGCCGCGCCACCTATGGCATGAAATTCGCCGAATACCAGCAGGTGCCCATGGAAGTACAGGATCAGTTGTTGAAAGCCTACGAGGAAGAACAAAAAGAGGAGGAATAATTAACGGATATCTATGGCTGAACAGGCAAAAGGAACGCAGGACCGGAAACAATCTGACGACCACCACAATCAAGGCCAGGTGGTGGATACAGGATCCACAGGGGTGTTGCGTTGGATCGAAAAAATGGGGAACAGGTTGCCTCACCCGTTCTGGATCTTTGTATGGATCACCGTGCTGATCATCATTCTGAGTGCTATTACAGCCTACCTTGGCGTGAGTGCCATTCATCCTGATGATGGAAGCATTGTGGAGGCAGAGAGCCTGGTGTCCGGTGAAGGATTGCGTCGTTTTGTGGAAGAGGTGGTGACCAATTTCGCCCATTTTGCACCTTTCGGACTGGTGTTGGTGATGTTGATGGGCGTTTCCATTGCAGAACGAAGCGGCTTGCTGGCGGTGGCGTTACGTACCGTGGCTTTCTCTGTCCCCAAAAAAATCGTTTTGCCCGTCATCTTTATCATTGGCGCCTGCGGCAATATTGGCTCGGATGCAGGCATCGTGATCGTTCCGCCCATTGCAGCACTGATCTTTACACAGATGGGGCTTCATCCCATCGCAGGACTGGTGGCGGGATATGCCGGTGCTACGGCAGGGTTTACAGCCAACTTTTTTATTGCCGGCACTGACGTGCTGCTGGCAGGCATCAGTACGGAGATCACCCAGCAAATGCCGGGCGGCGTCGAGGTAAGCCCTACGGCAAACTGGTACTTCATGATCGCCTCGACGTTCCTCCTTGCATTCGGGGGTGCCTTCATCGCACGAAAATATACCATTCCCCGTTGTCAGAAATTTGAGCTTATGGGGACGTTTGATCACCAGGTGACCGATGGCAGGCTGACACCTGAGGAGCGCAAAGGGCTGAAAAGGGCCGGCCTGGCCCTGCTGATCTATTCTGCGCTGATCGTTCTCCTGGTGGCACCCTCCTGGGCCCCTTTGCGCGATCAGGAAACAGGGGGGATCGTACCATCGCCCTTCCTGCGCGGACTCATCCCCATACTGTTCTTTTTCTTTGCCATCCCCGGATACTATTACGGCAAGGTGACCGGTGCCATCAAAAAACCGAATGACATCCTGAAACATATGGAGCACGGAATGAAGGAGCTCTCAGGGTACATTGTGCTGATGCTCATCGTGGCACAGTTTATCAACCTTTTCAGCTGGTCGAACCTGGACACCATCCTGGCCATTACCGGCGCCGACTTTCTGCAGGCTACCGGGCTGACAGGTCCGGTGCTGTTCGTGCTCTTCATGATACTGGTGGCGTTCCTGAACATCTTCCTGGGAAGTGGCTCTGCCAAATGGGCCATATTCGCGCCCATCTTTATCCCCATGCTGGCCCAGCTTAACTATAGTCCGGCATTTGTCCAGCTCATGTACCGTGTAGGCGACTCCATCACCAACTGTGTTACGCCGCTCTATGTCTACTTCCCGCTGCTGCTGGGATGGATACATAAATACAACAAGAACATCGGTATTGGCACCATCGTGTCCCTGCTGATCCCTTACGCAGTGATCCTCTTTATTATGTGGCTGGTGTTGCTGTTTGCGTGGTTTGCATTGAACCTGCCTATCGGTGTCGGGGAGTTTATCTATATGCAGTAACAGGCCTGCTATCCGCACTTGCTTTCGCCGCAGTTGGTGCAGGTGAGACAACCCTCCTGATAGATTACGACATCCTCCAGGTTACAGTTGTTGCAGATACGCCCTTTGGCCTTGGTGCCATCGGGGATATATTTTTTCAGTGCGCGTACCACCCCGTTTTTCCAGGTGTGCAGCCGGTCGCTGTGAAGGTTCAGGTCTTCAATGACATCGATGACCGATGGCAGGGGCATCCCGTGGCGTAAAACACCGGAGATCAGCTTGGCATAATTCCAGTACTCTTTATGGAAAGAGCGCGACAGACCCTCGATGGTCACTTTGTAGCCATCTTTATCCTGGAACCGGAAGTCGTATCTCTTTTCACCACTCTCCAGGCGGTTTTTTATGACCCACCCCTTGCTGATGTCAGGCGGAAGGTAAAACCCCTCTGATTTTCCCGTGAAGATCTCGTATGGTCTGTCATAGAGAAGGCCCACAACGGCCAGCCATTTCTCGGACTCGTTGTTGAAGCGTACTATTTCAGCTTCCAAAACCTTGGGTCGCTTGGGTGCCGACGTTTCCTTGAACTCATTCTCTTCTTTCTTCTTGTCGGTGACCAGCACGCCTGAGCGGGAGCCGTCGCGGTAAACGGTAATGCCTTTGCATCCGCTCTCCCAGCCTGTCTGGTATATTTGGCCGACAAGCTCTTCGCTTACATTACCCGGCACGTTCACCGTGACGCTGATGGAATGGTCGACCCATTTCTGGACAGCGCCTTGCATGTGCACCTTTGCCACCCAGTCAACATCGTTTGCAGAGGCTTTATAATAAGGCGAACGCCTGATGACCCCGTTCAGCTCATCATCTTTCATCCGCTTGACCTCCTCCACATCATATCCCATGACCTCAAGCCAGTCAACAAACTTGTGATGGAATACATTGTACTCCTCCCAGTGGTCGCCCACTTCATCCACAAAATCGACCCGCACATTTTTATCGTTGGGGTTCACTTTCCGACGCCTTTTGTAGGCCACCATAAACACGGGCTCTATGCCGGATGTTGTTTGCGTGAGCAGCGACACACTGCCTGTGGGAGCAATGGTCAGCAGGGCGATGTTTCGCCTGCCGCTGATCTTCATTTCTTCATACAAGGCAGGGTCACTTTCTTTAAGGCGCAGGATAAAAGGGTTCTGTTCCTCACGCTTGCTATCATAAACAGGGAACGCACCCCTGTCGGCAGCCAGTTTTACCGATGAGCGATAGGCTTCTGTGGCCAGGCATTGATGTATGCGTACTGCAAAGTCGTTGGCTTCAGGGGTGCCGTAACGGTATCCAAGGGCGGCCAGCATATCTCCTTCAGCGGTGATCCCTATGCCCGTGCGACGGCCCTCAATGCACTTCTCCCTGATTTTCTCCCACAATCTGTGCTCCACCCTTTTTACTTCATCATCTTCGGGGTCGGCGGATATTTTGTTCAGGATGTTGTTGATTTTTTCGAGCTCCAGGTCGATGATGTCATCCATGATCCTTTGAGCATAAGCCACATGTTGTTTGAACAGGTTGAAATCAAACCGGGCATCTTCTTTAAAGGGGTTTCTGACATATTCGTAGAGGTTGATGGCCAGAAGCCTGCAACTGTCATAGGGGCAGAGCGGAATTTCACCGCACGGGTTTGTTGACACGGTGTTGAAGCCCAGGTCGTCGTAGGTGTCGGGAACAGACTCCCGGATGATGGTATCCCAGAACAATATGCCCGGCTCTGCCGACCGCCAGGCGTTGTGCACGATTTTTTTCCAGAGGTCCCTGGCGTTGATCTTTTTTACATATGTGGGGTTGTCGGAATGGATGGGGTATTGCTGGACAAACTCCTTGTCCCGGGCAACAGCCTGCATAAACTCATCGGTGATCTTAACGGAAACATTGGCGCCGGTAACTTTTCCCTGTTCCAGCTTGGCGTCAATAAAACCTTCGGCATCGGGATGTTTGATGGATACGGTGAGCATGAGTGCGCCCCGTCGCCCGTCCTGTGCGACCTCCCTGGTGGAGTTGGAGTAACGCTCCATGAAAGGGACCAGCCCGGTTGAGGTCAGCGCACTGTTTTTTACAGGGCTGCCTTTGGGGCGAATATGCGAAAGATCGTGCCCGACACCGCCACGGCGCTTCATCAGCTGTACCTGCTCCTCGTCAAGCTTCATGATGCCGCCATAAGAGTCAGCATCCCTTTTGTTCCCGATCACAAAACAATTGGAAAGGGACCCGATCTGAAAAGGGTTGCCTATTCCGGCCATTGGACTGCCCTGGGGGATGATATAGCGGAAGTCCTTCAGTAACGAAAAAATCGTGTCCTCCGACAGGGGGTTGGGGTAATTCTTTTCAATTCGGTGTATCTCTCTGGCAATACGGCGATGCATGTCGTCGGGAGTCCGCTCATACAAGGCGCCCTCGGAGTCTTTCAGTGCATATTTGTTTACCCAGACGCCGGCAGCCAGGGAATCACCCCTGAAATATTCGGTTGCAAACGACAAAGCTTCTTCGTAATCGTATTTTGTGAATGACGGGCGAACAACCTCTTCCCTCTCGCTGTCTGATTCCGGGCGAACGCGCTTATCGAGTACCTGGTCATACAGACCCTTGCTGTCCCTGTCCTGCTTCTTTTCCTTGAGCGTGTTGTTGACGGTGTTTTTTTTGCCCATGTTGTATGTATTTTATTCGTTACTCCTTGTGGGACAACGTTTTAACTTTAAGAAAACAAAGTACAAATATGATGCGATGCGAAGTTGTAGCGACGAAGTTAAGAAACAAAACAATGAAAAGGCACGAGTTGTTATTAACAAAATTTAAAAGTTTTCAACCATGACAGCCTAACTCATTGAACAGAAAAATATTAGCTGTTTTTGAAGGCGGTATGCTTCAACACAGCGGCTTAACTCACTAAGAACCAGCGGTGTGTAAAGCCAGGGATGGCCCGGGCGTTGGTTTTATGCAAACTCGATGAGGTAGGCTTTGATAAACTCGTCGATCTCTCCATCCATGACATTTTGCACGTTGGATGTTTCAATGCCTGTGCGCAGGTCTTTGACCATTTTGTAGGGGTGGAACACATAGCTTCTGATTTGTGACCCCCATTCGATCTTTTTCTTGCTGCTTTCCATGGCATCTATTTTTTCCCGTTTTTTTCTCAGTTCTATTTCATAGAGCTGTGATTTAAGCATGGTAAGCGCTTTTTCTTTGTTTTGGTTCTGGGAGCGGCTTTCCTGGCATTCTACGACGATGCCGGAGGGGGTGTGCCTGACCCGGACGGCACTTTCAACCTTGTTCACATTTTGTCCCCCGGGCCCGCTTGCGCGAAACGTGTCCCAGCTCAGGTCGGACGGATTGATCTCAATGTTGATGTTTTCATCCACTACCGGGTAGGCGTAAACCGAAGCAAATGATGTATGTCGTTTGTGGTTGGCATCAAATGGCGATAGTCTTACAAGGCGGTGGACGCCGTTCTCGCCCTTGATGTAGCCGTATGCATTCTCTCCTTCAAACTCGATGGAAGCGCTTTTTATTCCGGCACCTTCCCCCTCCTGGATATCCAGCACCTTTGATGAATAGTTGTTGCGTTCACCCCACCGCAGGTACATGCGCATCAGCATCTCTGCCCAGTCCTGGCTCTCTGTGCCCCCCGCACCGGCATTGATGGTGACAATGGCATCCAGGTGGTCCTCTTCCTTGTTCAGCATCTTGCGAAGCTCCAGTTTTTCCGTCAGCTTCAAGGCTTTCTTATACTGGCCCGTGACCTCCTCTTCAGAACCTTCCCCTTGCTGATAAAAATCGAACAACACCCTCAGGTCGTCCGTCTTCTGCCTGGCTTCTTCATAGACATCTATCCATCGCCTGATGCTGCTGATATGTTTCAGCTTGTTCTCAGCTTCCTTGGGATTGTTCCAGAAATCGGGGGCTTCGGCTTCCTTTTGCTTTTCCTGGACGGTTTTTTTCTTTCCGTCGATGTCAAAGAAACCTCCTTAAAGCATCGAGCCTCTTGTCTAAGTCTTTGATCTGTTCGTTGGTTACCATGGTCTTTGATGTGTTCGTTATTTGTTTTAAATGAAACCGCTGGCTTTTGATGTTGTGCCCTTGCAGTACAAAGTTAAGGCGTTTGGTGTTCAGCATTCAGCGTTTCCCAAACGAGAGCCGGCTCATAGCCTTTTTGTATGCAGTAGGCTGCCGCCTTTTGCCTGACCTGGCCTTTCTTTGTTGACGCAAGGTTGTCGATTTTATTTTTGATCAGCGCCTGCAGTGTTTGCCTGTAACGCTCTTCTTCTATGCCATCCAAGGCTTTTCGGATGCAGTCGTTTGAGATGTTTCTGCGCAACAGCTCAGCTTTGATTTTGATTTTTCCCCACCGGTTATTTTCAAACTTGCCCCGTGCATAAGCGTGGGCAAACCGCTGGTTGTCGAGAAAGCCTTCTTTCTTCAGCTTTCCGGCGATTGCCACGATTTGTCTTTCGTTTGCCCCCAGGGCCTTGAGTTTCTCTTCCACTTCTTTAGAACAACGCTCACGCCAGGAACAGAACCGCCTGGTTTTTTCCATGAACTCCTCAGTGGTCATATTCTTCTCCATCCTTTACAATGGTTATCCCAAATTATGGTTTTACTCAAGCCTCTGCGCCAACTTGGTTTACAGCGGTCAGGAATTTCACAGAAGGTGAGCCGGTCATCAAAGTTTGATTTCGTCATCCAGTTTATTGAAAAACCGGTATTCGAGGAAGTGATACGATGTTGAAGGATGTACTCTGATCCACTTTTTGTATTTGAAGAACCATTTCATTTGGATGGAGAAGACCCCTTTTGTCAGGTATGCATGGATGAAGGGGTGTGTTCTCAGTGTCAGCGAGGGCTCCATTTGTTCCCTGATGAGGTAGCGTAAGTTGCTTTCGATCTCATCTGCGAGGATAATGCTCGGTTTGATTTTTCCGGATCCGCCGCAGGCAGGGCATTTTTCCAGGGTTTCAACGCTGGTTTCCGTTCTCACCCGTTGTCGTGTAATCTGAACCAGGCCAAATTTGCTGGGTGGCAACACATTGTGCTTTGCCCTGTCTTTTTGCATCTCTTCCTTCATCTTTTCGTACAGCTTTCTGCGGTTGGCAGCCTGTACCATGTCGATGAAGTCTACCACAATGATCCCGCCCATGTCGCGCAGCCGCAGCTGTCGCGCAATTTCGGATGCCGCCTCCAGGTTTACCTCGAGGGCATTGTTCTCCTGGCTGTTTTCGTTGCTGATCCTCTGACCACTGTTGACGTCGATCACATGCAGGGCTTCCGTGTGTTCAATCACGAGGTATGCACCACTTTTTATCGATACGACTTTCCCGAATGAACCTTTGATCTGTTTTTCCACACCAAAATGGTCAAACAGGGGTGTCTTGCCCTTATGAAGCTTAAGGATGTCAGTCTTTTCAGGGGCAATGGTTTTGATATAGTCTTTCAACTCTTCAAAAACCATGGGGTCGTTCACGTGAATGTTGTTAAAAGATTCGTTCAGCAAATCGCGAAGCATGGCAGAAGACCTTTTGATCTCCCCCATGATGATGCGTGGCGGCCTGGCACGGGAGAGTTTCTCGGCAATACTGTACCACCTGGACACAAGGTTGTTAAGGTCTGCGTCAAGGTCTGCCACCATTTTGCCTTCGGCGACGGTCCGGATAATGACCCCGAAATTTTTTGGTTTGATGCTTTGCACCAAACGTTTGAGGCGGTTCTTTTCTTCCGTGTTCTGGATCTTCTGCGATACGGAGATCCTGTCTGAGAAAGGGACAAGCACCAGATAACGTCCTGCGAGGGATATCTCACTGGTGATACGGGGCCCCTTGGTTGAAATGGGTTCTTTGGCAATCTGAACAAGCACCGGCTGGCTGGCGGAAAGCACTTCGGTGATCTTGCCGGTCTTTTCAATCTCTTTTTCAAGATGAAAGTTTTCCATGGGCAAAACCTTTGTCTTGCCTGCCATGGCTAATTTGGTGTATTTGTTCAGGCTGTTGACCTGGTTGCCCAGGTCAAGGTAGTGTAAAAAAGCATCCTTTTCGTATCCTACATCAACAAAGGCGGCATTCAATCCGGAAATGATCTTTTTTATCTTCCCCAGGTAAATATCGCCCACGGAGTAGTTGTTGTTCTTTCGCTCCCTGTGAAGTTCCACAAGGCGTTTCTCCTCAAGCAAAGCCATAACAACCTCCGTTGTGCCGGAATCAATGATCAATTCTTTGTTCACATTAGAGATACTTTAAAGGTTTATGTTCCATCATTTTCATGATTGGGAGGAAGGGTACAAATGCCTGGAGTGAATGGCAAATAAAAATAAAATTACATAACACCGGGAAAGGCATTATGTAATTGGGTGTTGGAAAAGAATGAGGCCCACGTTCCCCATCTGCGCACTATTTCTTCTTATGCCTGTTTTTCCTCAGGCGCTTTTTGCGCTTATGGGTAGCCATCTTGTGTCTTTTTCTCTTTTTTCCGCTTGGCATGTTTATTCTCCTGTTGTATTAAATATGTCTTCCGATTACAGCGCCAGTTACTGCCTTATTGCCCTCAGGGCTTTACCGAGGCTTTTACCTCATTTACAAACTCTTTGGCAGGCTTAAAAGCGGGAATACAGTGTGCGGGAATGATGATGGTTGTGTTTTTGGAAATGTTCCTGCCGGTTTTTTCCGCCCTTTCCTTGATGATAAAGCTACCAAAACCTCTCAGATAAACATTTTCTCCTTTTACAAGTGCGTTTTTTACAGTACCCATGAAGGCTTCTACGGTTGCCTGTACTGCTACCTTTTCAATGCCTGTCTTGTTGGCAATTTCCGTTACAATCTCAGCTTTAGTCATAATTGTTTACTTTTTGGTTATAAGGGAATTATACAGTTTTTCCTGTGATTAAAGGATGCAAAGATAACTTATTTATTCTTATTAAAAAACAAATGAATCATTTTTACATCAATCAATTACAGATCTTTTGCTTTCTTTGTGCTGACGCTGTTGCAAAGATACATGAATTTTTCATCACGCTTACTGTCATGGTATTATCGTCACGGACGCGACCTTCCCTGGCGCGCGTCCCGCAACCCATATCATGTTTGGGTGTCGGAGGTGATCCTGCAGCAAACCCGTATGGAGCAGGGTTTGATATATTTTGATCGTTTTGTGCGGGCTTTCCCGGACGTTCATGCTTTGGCTGCTGCCCCTGAAGACCATGTGCTGAGGTTGTGGCAGGGACTGGGTTATTATTCCCGTGCCCGCAATCTGCACCACGCTGCCAGGCAAATTGTCGACGACATGAATGGCCGGCTCCCCGAAACCGGCAAGGAGTGGTCGAAACTGAGGGGCGTGGGGCCATATACCGCGGGAGCCATTGCCTCCATCGCCTTTAATGAAGCCGTCCCTGCCCTCGATGGCAATACGGTGAGGGTGTTGGCCAGGCTGTTTGCCATTGAAGAAAGCATGGATGTTGTAAAAGGGAAAACGATCTTTGATGAACTGGCGAGGTCCCTTTTGCCGGAAGATCGTCCGGGTGACTTCAACCAGGCGTTGATGGATTTTGGGTCGATGGTTTGCCGGCCGGCCAATCCGCTGTGCGCGGAGTGCATCTTCCGGGGATCTTGTAAAGCTTTCCGCGCAAAGGCTGTTAACAGGTTCCCGGTGCGCAAAGCCAAAATGCCGCCCAAGGACCGTTATTTCAATTATTTTTTCTTTTATTTGGTGCACCCCGGAGGGGATGTGGTATTTTTTGTCCGGCAGCGCACCGGAAACGATATCTGGCGCGGCATGTATGAACTCCCATTGCTGGAGACGGAGTGGGAAATGACGGAAAATGATGTGCTTGCGCACGAATGGTGGGCGTCGTTTGCAGGGCAGGGTATTGATGGGGTATTTACAGGGAGACCTTTCAGCATGAAACAACTGCTGACACATCAGCGGATCCATGCTCGCTTTTTTGGGGTGCGTGTCGACAACAAAAGCAATGTTTTGCTCAGCAAACACTTTATGCGTGTAAACAAAGAAACGTTCGAAGGCCTGGCCAAGCCAAGGCTCCTCGAACGTTTCTTCCGGCAACACATGCCGCGTTATTCAGACCAGGCTGAGAGCGGCACGGATGCAGATCAGAAAACAAGGTCGTCTTCGTCGAAATCAAACAGGTCTGCTAAGAAATCATAGGTTCCGTCATCATATACGATGACCAGCTCCGGATAGCCATCATGATACATGCGGAAACCGAGATCCCCGATTTTCTTGTTTTCCCCGGTGTGCCATAGTTCGACATCAATATGGTTGTTCAAACAGCTTACTTCATCGATTGCGTCATAGCAATCTTCCATTGCCATGGGCTCGATGCTGCCTGAAAACTCAAGGGGGGTAAGCTGGACTTTGCCTGAAGCCCTGACCACATCATCCATGTCGGCCGTAAACCTTAGGTCAAGGTCGATGTCAAGCAAGGTGCTGCCATCATGGGCCATCGACATCTTCACCCAATAGTCGATGCCACTGCCACCAAATGTCATGTTCATGGAATACGGGTGCATTTGCAGATCCAGGCTTACTGAAACAGGGAACATGTCCGGGCCGACCGTCATCCTGTATTCCAGCGACAGCACCAGCTGGTTGTCAATATGCAGGGTCACATCAGCGGAAGTGGGTACCTCTTCAGGATAATCATCGATGACCACCATGCCAATATCCAGGTTATCGATCCTCAGGATGGCATTCAGGACCTGGGCTGCATAGGCTTCCTGGTTGGCCGGGAAGTGAAGCTCAATATACGTGGCCTCGGCAACCAGTTCGAAATACCCGGTGTCAAAATTGTAATGCCACACGCCATCTTCAAAGCCATTCATCTCTTTACCGGCAGAGACGGTGCGGCTTAATTCCACTATTTGGTTTAATCCCGGTGTGGCAATTCTTGCCGGGTCTTTTGAGAACGATTGAACAGATGACTTCAGGTCAAAGTCAAAATCCATATCGGCAAGTCCCATCAGGAACATAATGGACTCCATTTGAGGGGTGCCCATCATCATGAACATGTTCATCTCTATCTCATCACCGGCTTTGATCAGTTCGGTCCGTGCATCTTCGGCATCAAAGCTTTCATCTTTTTCGCAGGCATTGAACAGCAATCCGAAAACGCCAAACATGAGCATCAATGAGAAAATTTTCGTTTTCTTTTTCATGGTGTGTTTGTTTTTAGGGTTTCAAGTTGGTTGATTTGGCTAACTTGTAAAGTTACAATTTTTTTAACAAAAAAATTTTGTCGTCATGGTTTCAACGAAAAAAAAATGACTTTGTTCTATACGGGAGTTTTTTTTTTGGCTCCTGCAGCTTGTCTGTTCATGTTAACGTGCAGGCAACCGTAAGGTTAAATGCAAAATAACAGGGCGATTATTGTATTGCAGGGTTATGCCGCCCTATGCATGGAGCGCATGTTGATGAATTGTTAAATTCAGCATAAGCCAGACAGGCCTTGCACTTTTTTTTTAACTTCGGGAAACCTTCCGCTCAGGATTGGTTTTTGACAAATTGGCAATAAAAATTTGCTTTAGATATAAAAAAGAATTAATTTAGCACATATTATTTATTTTTAAACACAAAAAACGTAAAGTTATGGCTGGAGTAAACAAAGTGATCTTATTGGGCAATCTGGGGAAGGATCCTGACATTATGACCCTGGAAAGTGGTGTGAAAGTTGCGCGCTTCCCTTTGGCGACCAATGAGTATTTCAAGGGCAGGGATGGCGAAAATGTTGAAAAAACCGAGTGGCACCAGGTTGTATTGTGGAGAAACCGGGCTGAGCTGGCGGAGAAATACCTGGGCAAAGGGAGGATGGTCTATGTTGAGGGACGATTACGAACCAGGCAGTGGCAGGATAAGGAGGGAAATCAGCGATACACCACGGAAGTTGTTGGTGACGTGATCAATTTCGTTGGAGGGAGGCCGGATCAGGATCCGGGTCAAAAACCTGATGCCGGGGAGGCGCCGTCCGATCCGCCGGCACCGGAAACACCGCCGGAGGAGGATGACCTCCCGTTTTAGACCGGGACGTTTCATAGGGCAACCATGAACCCGGGATGCCATTCGCGACAAAACGTGTAGCCAGTTCGGCAAGTTTACCTGAGGGGCTTTTTGTATTGTTCGAGGAACCGGAATACCATCCGGTCAAACTTCCGCTTGTCGTTGTCCTGGAACACGACCTGTACAGGCAGGTAATACACCGGCATTCCGCTGAAATGTTCTCCCGGGTTCATCCCCAGCAACCGCATGGCATCCTTTTCTGTGGTGATGACCACTTTGGAATGGCTGATGGTTTTGTTGAAATGATTTTGCAGCTTTTGCAGGTTGCCGGCTGTGAACTGGTGATGGTCACGGTATTTGTGAACGATCAGGTCTTCACATTTTGTTTTCAGATGTTCTTCAAGGGCTTCTGAACGCGCAATCCCTGTAAGTAAAAATATTGTCTTTATTTTGCCCGGAGGGTCTGCAGGGGTTTCTGGCGTCAGGGGCAGCATTTTCTGATAACTCAATTTTGAGAAAAAGACCTTTTGAAGCCGGTAACGACTGAGCTTTTGAAGAAAATACCGGCGGTCGAGCGGTGAAAAAACAGGGGGGGTCTTGGTGACAATTACCGCATCCGCCCTTCTAGCCCTGAACTTTGCCTCCCGCAGGTTGCCCACCGGGATTAAAAAGTTCTTGAAAAATGGGTTGTAATACCCGGTAAGCAGCAAATTAAGGCCCGGCTTAACATATCTGTGCTGAAAAGCATCATCCAGGATGATCAAATTGATGTCGGGATGATCCTGCAACAGCTTTTTGATCCCTTCACGCCTTTTTTCATGGACAGCAACAAATATCCCGTCGAATTTTTTATGCATTTGCAGGGGTTCGTCGCCAATATCTTGTGCATTGCTGCCGGGACCTGCCAACAGATAACCCCTTGTTTTTCTCTTATAGCCACGACTGAGCACCGCAATGGTATACTTCTCTTTCAGCAAACGGACAAGGTATTCAACGTGGGGCGTCTTACCGGCACCACCGGCACTGAGGTTCCCCACACTGATCACCGGGATGCGGAACGCTTCAGATGGCAAAACCCCCAGGTCGAAAAGCAAATGACGGACCCAAACCACAAAGCCGTAAAGAAAAGCGAAAGGCAACAGGAATATACGGAGCCAGCTCATGCCTCAAAGTTAAAAATTTTTTTATCCCTGCGGTGTGTTTGTCCCCTGTCTTTCGCACCAATCAATTCAACAACGTAAGTAATCTCCAACCAGCCCCAGTACAGGATAAAGGCAAATCCGCCTTTGATGGATCTGTCTGTAAAACATGCACAAACATGTAATTGACCGGGCTCCGTGGGGGGATAAATCCGCCTTTGATGGATCTGTCTGTAAAACATGCACAAACATTTAATTGACCGGGCCCGTGGGGGGATAAATCCGCCT